>NZ_JBPOEU010000050.1:0-9121 GCF_051251695.1 Maritalea sp.
TCTACGATGTCGCAAATTTCTTTAACAACTTCGAGGAAATCGCGACCTGATTTGGCGATCAGACTTGGGTTGGTTGTAACACCGTCCAAAAGACCGCTCTCATTGAGTTCTTTAATGTCCGCAACTTCTGCAGTATCGACGAAAAATTTCATATTTCAGCTAACATTGATTTACACGCTTTTGCAGCATGAAGTGAAAGGGTTATGCAATTGTTCCATTCGGCTCCGCGCCTACGGCGGGGAATTGCGCCGTAGGCAAATGGTCAAAGTTTACTTCACGACATCAATTTTGTTGCGATTGAGAGAAATTGCGATCGCGGCGATCAAAAGTAGGCCAAGCGCAATCTGGCTCCATGATGGAGGCACACCCGCAATAGTTAAGCCATTTCTGACAATCGTCAATGTCAGGGCGCCAATGATGGTTTTGACGACGCTTCCGTACCCCCCAGTTAGGGCGGTGCCGCCTAAGGCTACTGCAGCAATTGCATCAAGTTCCATCATCATGCCGGCCTGCGGTGTCGCAGCCCCCGCTCGGGCTAAATTGACACATGCTGCCAAACCAACCATCAAACCTGCCGCTGCAAAGACCTTGATTTTGAATGTCGTGACATTGATGCCCACAAGCCGCAATACTTTTTCATTGCCACCTATGGCCTTCAGCTGCTGACCAAAAACCGATTTTTCATAAAAAGCCCACATCAGAAGCGCTACAATGGCGGCCAAAATAAAGATCGCCGGAAACTTACCCATTGAAAGTAGCCAAGGAGCTGCAACTGATGAAATGTTGCCCCCAGAAGCTCCACTGTCCGCAGTAATATAGATAGCTGTGCCGTCAGAGGTGATAATCACAAGTGCCCGAACAATAATAAGCATCGCCAAAGTCGTTACAAATGACGGAATTTTCAATAAGGAAATGATCAACCCATTGGTCATACCTACCAAGCCACCGGCGAAGATCCCCAGTATCAGACCGACATCTCCAAACCAAACCATGCCCAAAGCACCTAGAAATGCAGAGAATGCCAAACTCGATCCAATGGAGATATCAATTGATCCGGTAGTAATGATCATCAATTGGGCGAACGCCAAAAGCATGAGAACCGGCGTTTGCTGAGCAATAAAGATCCAGTTGCGGGTAGACATGAAACGGTCGCCCGAAATGGCCCAGAACAGAAGGATGACCGCAATGATCGCAATAAATGGCACGTAATCGCGAAGCTTTTCCAGCATTTCTGGTCCCATAAACGGTTTGAGAGCTTTGGTGTGTGTCATGGCAATCCTCCTCATTCGCCCAGTGTTATGGCTTTCACAAGCCTGTCAGAAGTTATTTCTTCTCGCCTAAATTCACGGGAAGTCACACCGTGATGCGTGACGACAATGCGATCAGCTAGGCGTCGGACCTGATCTAGATTATGGCTAATGAGAATGAACGAGGTGCCATGTTGGTCGCGAACATCTTCGATCAAGCGTTCCACTTCAGCGGTTTCGTTCGGACCAAGTGCAGCAGTTGGTTCATCCAGAATAACAATGTCGCTGCCCCATGCGATTGCACGGCCAATTGCGATGCTTTGCTGCTGTCCGCCAGACATGGATGAAATTGGCTGAGACAAATCTTGCACAGTTGTCACATTGAGTTGTTTCAGCACCTCACGTGTTTTTTCGCGCATTTTCTTTTCGTCAACAAATATCCCCCATTTTCGAGGAATCCGGCCGAGAAAGAGATTATAGGGGGCCGTCATATTCGGGACGAGCGCAAGATCTTGATAAACGACTTCGATCCCGCAGGCTTGCATATGGGCAACACTGTGTTCCCCCCGTGTCACTTCAATTCCTTTGATGCAAATTCGTCCTGAATCTGGCACATGTGCGCCGGAAACGATTTTAGCCAACGTTGATTTTCCTGCTCCGTTTCCGCCGACAATTGCGACAACTTCGCCTCGCTTTAGATCAAACGAACCATCACGCATCGCATGCACACCACCGAAGGATTTTTTTACATTCTCAACTGTCAAAACAGTTGGTGGTGGGTTTCCTTCCATCATTTCATTCCTCCCTATTGGCATATTCAGATGATTTTATTTTGCTGAGGTTCGCGACGGGAACCCAGATATGTTTGTGAGAATACCTCCAAAAATGCGCCTTTTAGTACGGTATCTTCGGCTGAGTTACTCAGTTCTATTTTTATCGAGCTGTACACGCTTGGGAGAACTGCTTTTTCTACCCATTTTTTGATTATGTTCAAAAACGGTTCTCCAAACTCGGCGTATTCGTCGCCAATGACGATCAGGTCAGGGTTGGAAAAGTTAATGCAGTTTGAGATGCCTTGTGCCAGATAACGGGCGACCTTACTCACTTCATGGGTAACCAACTCGTCGCCGGTGGCGTAGGCTTCTACGACCTCCGCAAAAGTTGCTTCGCCTGTTAGGTTCGTATCGTTCGATTTAGCAGCGCGCTCACGAATGGCTCGCATCAATACAATTCGTGAGGCATAAAGCTCCAAGCACCCGGTATTTCCGCATTTGCATTGAACGCCGTCGAAGTTGATTGACATATGCCCCAGTTCGCCTGCAAGCCCCAGTGCACCACGATAAATCTCGCCACCTACGATTAGTGCTGACCCGATGCCTTGCCCCGCGGATACATAGAGCAGCACGCGAGCATCAGTTTTGTGTGCAACGTGGCGCCATTCTGTAAGCCCAGCGGCCTTAGCATCATGAGTGGAAAAAATCGGTATATCGGGGTTACGTGATCGCAGCTCTGCGATAAACTCAAAACCTTGCCATTCAGGACTTTCCGTAATTAGAATGACACGTTCATCGCGTTCTAGGAATGGTCCTGGAACAGCAATGCCGATGCCGTCAACTTGGCCCAAATCGGCGATACGTTGATCAATCGCTACTGCAATATCGGCAAATGTCTGAGCTGCGGATTGTCCACGTTGAATGGTATATTCCATGGGTTCAATAGATTCACCACGAAGATTGAATACGGCAATTGAAAAACTGCGTCGCTGCAATCTGAGACAAAGAATATGTCGACCTTTCGTTGTAAAGTCGAGATTGATTGACCGTCTACCGCGATCGCTTTTAGCCAGACCTACTTCTTCAACAATACCGTCCTTTAGCAACGATCCTATTGCACGCGTGATCGTTGCCTGATCTAATCCACTGACAACACTGATGTCCTTGCGCGAACAGGTTCCAAGATCATGAAGTGCTTTTAATATGACTTGCCGATTGTGACCTTGCACGCCCTCGATGGACAATCCCTTTTGTGTTGCCTTCATACCCGATCACTCCCCATCTGCTGATTTCCCTCATATAGTGGGATATTTTTGCAAACTGCAATGAATTGTTGGCTGAAATTAGACATTTGCTTCAACCCAATAAATAATGTCAACGTCTTGTCGATGATCCCGGATTTCTTGGGTATTTGGCATGTCGACTTGTTCAATTTTTTCTAAAGCTATTTGCTCGGAACGACCGCTTTGCTTGTGACGACCCAAAAGTCGTTGACGCAGGATAGTATCAGCCACATCTACAAAAATCCGCAAATTGAAGGTATTAGCGGCTGAAAGCCATGGTTCATCTGGAACAAGGACATAGTTTCCTTCGATAACAAATGCTTTCTCGCTTCCCAAAATTCGAGTTCCTTCGGGAATTGGATCATGCCTCTGGCGGGAGTAAAGTGGCCACCAGAAGGATACTTTATCTGCGAGGCACTCAATCGCTTTGGCAAATGCGATGCCATCAAAAGTATCAATGCGACCCTTGGCGTTGTGCAAGCCTTGCTGATCAAGCTGTTTGTTTGTCAAATGAAAGCCGTCCATTGGACAAAAACAAGATTCCATTCCTGCATTGTTTAAATCAGCAACTAGCCTTTCCGCCAAAGTTGATTTTCCAGATGCTGGTGGGCCTGAGATAGCTATAAGGTATGGCGTTTTACCGCTGAATACTTCTGCTGTAATTATCTCGATAAGTTCACTATAGTTAGTTATCGTTTTATGCATCCATCCAACTCCGGGTGCCCGAGCCTTCGCAGGATTTGGCGGCAATTTGATTTGCTGCATTCAATGCTTGAACGAAATTTCCAGTCTCACAAAACGTATAACAAAATGCGCCATGAAATATATCACCCGCACCCATCGTGTCCACTGCGGACACTGGTACTGAGGGGATTTCACCGCTATTGTCTCCATCGCGCCAGAGCACACCGTTTGCCCCACGTGTTATAGCCCAGCGCGTGAGTCCCAAATCTGTACACATATCTGCAAATGCCCGCGCATCATTTTGGCAAAATACTTCAGATACAATCGGAATATCGGCAAGACGAAGGAAATCAGGCGAGCAATCCTTCCAGCTACCACCATCTAATATAACTGGTCCAGCAAAGGCTTTGATATCATCATAATACTTTTCAACAAAAGGACGTTCATACTGGTCCAGCTGAATTAGATCGAAGTCATGAGTAAACAAATCAGCACAGTCGTTGAATAGACTGCATTCGTCGCCAGAACCATTTACAATCATTCTGGTTCCGAGACTACGTGTCGAGACGACCGACGAAAAAGGGATTTGGTAATTGGGATCATTACAAATGTCGCGTATTTGAATTCGACGTGACTCTAGATCAGCGATCACAAAATCGTGCATAAGACTGGGAGCGCCCAGTGAGGACGCCAGCGTGGCAGTCCCGCTTAGGTGTGCAAAGACGACAGCGGCATTTAGCGCGGATCCACCTGACATCAATTCATTCGACAATGCCTTGATTTTTCCGTCTGGACCGGGGAAATCTTCGACCAGCGACACCACGTCTAAAACGGAACGGCCTATGAAAAGTGCACGGCTCATGTCTTAGTGATACGCGGGTCAAGCGCACCCTCTGAATAACGTTGTGCCATTTGTGCCAAAGTAATAGGTTTAATTTTGCTACCATGCCCGGCTGTTCCAAAGCGTTCAAGCCGATCACGAACAAGAGTTTCTAGCTCATCCATTGCTGAGAGTATGAAAGCACGAGGGTCAAATACGTTCGGGTTCTCTTGCGCAAAGCGACGCATTGCGCCTGACATAGCCATTCGACAATCAGTGTCGATATTTACTTTTCGCACACCGTGGCGAATACCACGTTCGATTTCTTCGACGGGAACACCCCAAGTTTGTGGCATTTCTCCGCCATGTGTATTGATCATGTCCTGCAAGTATTGCGGCACGGAACTTGATCCGTGCATAACCAGATGGGTTTCTGGAAGGCGTTTATGGATCGCCTCAATCTGATCCATGGATAGAATGTCACCATCAGGCGCACGTGTAAACTTGTAAGCGCCATGCGACGTACCACAGGCAATTGCTAATGCGTCAACCTTTGTTGCGGCAACAAAATCGGCAGCCTGATCAGGATCGGTCAAAAGCTGATCACGATCCATCTTACCTTCGGCACCGGACCCGTCTTCCACTCCAGCTTCCCCGGTTTCCAGAGAGCCCAGCACGCCAAGTTCTCCCTCAATTGAGGCGCCAATCCAATGAGCGACCTGCGCCACTCGTCCCGTTATATCCGCGTTATGCGCATAGTCCGCAGGTGTCTTGCCGTCCTCCATCAGAGAACCATCCATCATCGCCGACGTGAAACCTGCACCAATGGCGCTCACGCAGGCTTGTTCATTGTGACCATGATCCTGATGCAGGCAGATCGGATTATTTGGATACATATCTGCCAGTGCCTCAACAATGGCCACGATCATTCGATCACCGGCATAGACATTGCGTACGTTGAGGCTCGCTTGCAAAATTACTGGTGCGTCGCAAGCGCGCGCAGCATTCATGATCGCCAGACCTTGTTCCATGTTTGAGATGTTGAAAGCAGGCACGCCGTAGCCATGTTCGGCAGCGTGATCGAGCAATTGTCGGAGGGTTATTAAAGGCATGTTTTTGGCTTTACTTTCGGAATTTCAGGTCATGGAATGTCGCGGCGCCTTCTTGAACGAAAAGCCCCCATGCATCCGTGTTTGAGATGTCGTAGACTCTGAACGACGCGACCACTTGCCCAGCTACGAAACACTCAATGGCCGACCCATTACGCAAGATCTGTATGCGATAGCGCCCATCCTCGGGGGTAAAGGCCAGCGGGCGTTCGACCAATGGGCTATCGATTTCTTGGCTGACTTCGATCCCGTGGCGTTCGTTCAGAACCAGACTGTCCCAAAGTGGGTCCATGGCGGCGGGCCAGCGATCAAAAACCACGCGTTCCTTCATCGGCTCAATAGCGAGACTATAACCACTGTCGAGGTGATCACCGCCCCGCGGTTCGAGCAGGATGCCTACAGCTTCCGTGTTGGCAGTGGGCTCAATGACAACATCGAGCAACACATCGTCTCGATCAGGGCCATCAAGGAAAGCATATGCATATGTACCTGTTGCGTCGCAATGTAAGCTATCCTTGCCAGTCCACGTGCCTAGTTTTGGCACAAGAGCATGGCCGATGGGTGTATTGTAGCTCTGATCCACTTCCTCAGGCAACTTGCTAACCAGCGTGCCATCTGACAAAGAAATCAATTCTCGCGGGCTGCCTAATTCACCACCCCAGACCCAGCTTCTTTTGGGACCATGGTGCTTGCGGAAGGGAATCCAAGCAAAACTAAAGCGCCGATCGCCATCGCTAGCAGACTTTGCAGCATAAAATCGTCGACCATCAAGACTGTCCAACTTTCTACTTTCCCAGGGTCCATCTGGCGATTTTGCGACACGGTAAACTGTCTGCATCCGCTCAGAATAACGACTTTCGACCAGATACCACCAGTCGCCGAGCTTGAAGACTTCCGGGCATTCTGGGCAATGGGTTAGCATGGAAGATGCTAGCGGTGGCCCAACCTCCCAGTTTTCTAAATCGTCCGATGTTGCAACAGCGATGCAACCACGCCGAAACTGCGGACCGTCTTTTAGGCGAGCCGAAATCAACATCTTGAAGCAACCCGCATCTTCATCTCGATAAACGAAGGGATCGCGCCAATCGACGGTCTCATACCAACGAGGATCGGGGGAAATCAGTGGATTACTGGCAGACTTGTCCCAAGTTTTCAAATCTTCTGAGGTGGCCTTGCAAATTGTTTGAGGCGAAGCGGATTGACGATTATATCCGGTGTAAAAGAAATGAAACACGCCCTCATGTTCTATGACTGAACCGGTCCAAATGCCGTCGCCATCGCAATCCCCGTGGGCGCCAGGACCGAAAGCGTCAGGCATTACTTCCCAATTTACCAAATCATTGGAGCGAAGATAGGCCGTCGAGACGCGCGCACGTTCTACATATTCCCAAGCGCCAACAGGAGGTTGAGAGAAGAATAGATGCCATGTTCCATCATAGAAGAAAGGCATGGTATCGCCTGCAGCGGCACCTCTTTCGGGGGCATAGCCAAATAGTTTCATTTTTGATCCCTCAGGGTCGTTAGAATTTGTCTGTGCGCCCAGTAAGATTGAGCTGGGCGCACATTGGGAGGGTAAAGTTACTGGACGTAATTTTGCCAGTTGGCTTGCCATGAATCAATGAAACCAGAAAGATCAGCATCAGGATTATGCACTTTACTCAGGCTACGAATTGTCTCAGGCGAGAGAATGCAACCATTTAGCAAACCGTTCGCATAGGTCTCCACGTTGGCTTTAGTAACCGGGATAAGTCCAACCTTTGGCTGGGTGTCCGTGATCGGGTGGCCGTGCAGGTAATCATATAGCTGGATCAAGCCAAATCCACCGACCATCCAGTGACCGCCGATCGAGAACTCAAGCTTGCCTTCAGCAATAAACTGCGCAACCTGCTCATCGATGTCAGTGGTGATAACGGCGATGTCGTCGCGTCCAGCCTGATCAATGGCAAACTTGCTGCCCAATCCGGCAACCGCACCGATCACGATTACCGCATCTATCTCACCGGGTGCAAAGCGCGCAATATACTGTTCAGCATATTTTTGACCGTTTTCACGGCTCAACACATCCCACGCTTCTGCCACAACTTCGACGCCACCGGCTTCAAGTTCGCGAGCGGCACCGTGCCAGATTTCAGCCGCAGAAATGTTGCCCTTTTGGGTCCAGATCATCCCGACTTTCTTGTAGCCAAGCTCAACCGTTGCACGGCCCATAGCTTCGCCCCAAGTGTCGTTGTTTTGCGTCACCTGAGCGATAAAGTCCTCACCCTCATAGTCGTCGTCATAGCTTGAAACAACGAGACGCCCAACGGCGACGCCAGGAATGTCATTTTCTTCGAGAAGACGAGCGACTTGAATTCCCGCAGGCGCCGTAAGTGGATTGAAAATCAGACCATCTGGTCGACTAGCAATGATCGATTCTGCTTGGGCGACATGCTGCTCCTCAGAATTTTGGTCATCGAATTCACGCAATTCCACACCAAGTGCATCCGCGACACAACCTTCAAAACGGTGACGATTGATTACCCAGGGGTTGGTTTCAGGTTGACCAAGATCCGCGATGACCAGGTCAGTACGAGGTTTGGTGTCTGCGACAGCCGCACCGGCAAGCGGCAGAGTTGCCGCTGTAGCTAGAAGTGCGGCAATGAGTTTCTTTTGCATCATGTTCTCCTCCCTAGAGAAATAAGCGAAGTAAATTATCGATATAACGCCATGTGGCATTAAATGCATACCGCAATTAATTGCGACTTGCAATTAAAAATTACATCAACGCGAAATTTGCAGATGGCTTTTGGAATGAAATGGGCTCTAGCGTTCATTGCAATGACCCCGAATGTTAGGTGTTGCAGTATTGATCATAGAGTGCAAATCCGCCACAACATCGGATTGGGTTTGCCAATTCAACCTATTTATGAAAGTCTTGAATGGGCTCAAGCGGTAGTTGAGCATTTATGCTGATGCACAGCTACCGATGTCCGCTTCGATAAGCCCCGTTCTATCTTTCGTCCCAGCAGCGAACGACCGCTCCCCGCCCTTGTCGTCATAAGTGAAAAACTTGAATTTGGTCGTTTTGTCCGCTGAGCAGTCTTTCGATGATCGAAAGGTTATGTCAGCGCCCGATGTCCGCTTTCGGGAAACTAAGTTCCTGCGGTCATTTTGCAGCGAAGGTCGGCTAATGGGATGTACCGGCTGCTTCCCCCGATGGGTTAAC
>NZ_JBPOEU010000051.1:0-9053 GCF_051251695.1 Maritalea sp.
CCGCAAGGGTAACGCCTTATCGCTGGTTGCGCCGTAAAGATAAACTGCTGTATCGCCTGCCGTAAAAATAACGCCGCCAGCGACCGGCTCACCCTCGTGATGCACAAGAAATAGTTCTGGAAGCACGCTTTTCTCAATATTTTCCATGAGAAAATGTAACGAGTCAAAAGCCGAATAATCAGGAAACTGCTTTCGGTCCGTCATTTCTTTGTAAAGATCGTAGAAAACAGGCATACGCGAAACATCACAATGCTCAAACTCAAGCCCATTCGTTTCGCTCTTTTTCAGATGGGCACGCCATTTTTGACCAAAACTTGACCGCATGGCGTCATCATCTATGTCAACATTAACAAAATATCGGTTTGGATAGGGCAAACCAGATCCAGCTTTGAACCCATGTGCAAGCAATTGATCCACGGCAAAATTGGTTTGTGCCGGTCGGGGACGTGGCAAGATGGACAACATCATGCGCTTTTTAACAGCATAAATTTGATTGAGTTGTTCAATAACCGCATCGTGAATTTGCGCCGCATCATCTGCAGCTGCATCCCGCACCATCGGGCCCCATTTACAAACAGCCAAGCCGCCCAGCCCCAACGGCGCAGTTCGGTGCATGATCAAACAACCCGCAACCAATTCGCCAGCGCGTTTAAAATGTAAGCAATCGATTTCCATTTGCGGCCAACGCTCTGCAGCAAAGACGTGCAATTGTTCTTGGCAAACATTGTCAAAAAGATGGGCAGTTTCATCCCACTTCGAGCCATCAACTGTTTCCAGATCGAGCTGCTTGCTCAAGGTGGGGGTCGATTGATGATCCTCCGTCATGTTTGCAGTCATGTCCGCCATAATTACCAAATGGGTTGCCGTGTTTCGTTTGGCATCATCGCTCAAGTTAAAGCTAGGCCAGTTTTCTGCGCCCATCCAAACCACGAAAGACATAATTTGGAGTAAATCAAAAAGAAAAACCCTGCGCTATTTCCAGCACAGGGTCTAAATGAATGAATCTTCAAATGAGTTGAAAACTACATTTTCTCGAGCGCTTGGTGCCGTCGCTCCGCCCAAATGGCGTAGTCTTTCATCGTCAAATCTTTCGCTGCCGCTTCGTCAGCTACAACAATTGCATGTTCGTGCATTTGCAATGCGGAGGCTGGACAAGATGCCGTCACTGGCCCTTCCACACATCCCTTAATCGCTTGGGCCTTGTGCTCACCAGTTGCCAACAGAACAACCTGCTTGGCATTCAAAATCGTACCTATGCCCATGGTCATGGAATCCGTCGGCTGTGTTTCGTCAGGACCGAAAAATCGCGAATTGGCCTCAATTGTTGATTTAGTAAGGGTCTTCACGCGGGTACGCGAAGCAAGGCTAGACAATGGTTCGTTAAAACCAATGTGTCCGTTAATTCCAATACCAAGCAATTGCAAATCAATCCCGCCAGCAAGCGCAATCATCTCTTCGTAGCGCTTACATTCGTCGTTCGGATTTTCAGCTATACCGTTTGGAACGAATGTTCGCTTGAGATCGATATCAATATGATCGAACAAAGTCTCGTTCATGAAATATCGATAGCTTTGATTGTGGTCGCCGTCGAGCCCCACATATTCGTCCAGATTGAAACTTGTCGCCGCAGAAAAACTAACTTCGCCTGCCGCTTGGCGCTCGATAAGTTTGTTATAAAGTGCTGTGGGTGAAGAGCCCGTCGCCAACCCCAAATTGCTTTGCGGTTTTTGCTTAAGCTGCTGCACAAAAAGGTCGCATGCAAATTCTGCTACATCATCAGAATTCGGTAAAATAACTAGACGCAAGGAATTGCTCCATTGTGTGATTGTGAACTTTAAAGCGCCAGACGATACATTGCCGCTTGATCGTTATATTTTTGTCTCGTCCCCAACTTCGGTCGAATAGACATATCTATCGCCACGATAATAGGAGTGGGTAAATTCTATTGGCTTTCCGTCACGGTCATATGACGTACGTTCCATATCAAGAATTGCAGAGCCGGTTTCAACACCAAGATAGCCCGCTAACTCTTTATCGCAATTGGTTGCTTTGATGGACTGTCGCGCCTTGACGGGGCGAAATCCGCTGGCATCCAAACGCGCATAAAGGCTCTCATCTTCGCCCACCGCTTCTGCATCGATCGCCTCAAGCGGAAAATAGGCAAGCTCATAAGCCATGATGCTGCCATCAGCGAAACGTATACGACGAAAACATGAAACCCGCGTGTGTGGTTCAACGCCCAGCGCTTCGCAAACTTCTGAAATCGGCGCAACAAGTCCTTTAAAGACCAATTGCGAGCTTGGCTCCATGCCGCGATTGCGAATATCTTCGGAAAAGCCGTTTAAGAATTTTAGTGACTTTTCAAGCGACTGTGGCCGATTACGGGGCACATACGTACCCAGACCACGCTTTTGAATAAGCTGACCATCATCTAAAAGGGGCTTGAATGCCCGCCTGATGGTGACCCGGCTTACGCCCAATCTGTCAGAAAGTTCGCGTTCGGCGAGCAAAAATTCGCCTGATGTCAGAATGTCGTGATCAATCGCCTGACGTAAAGCTTCGGCAAGTAATTCGTAACGTACGCCTGGTCGGGCCAACGCTGACCTAAGATGGACAATCAAGTCCGATTGCGCGATCTCAGTCCCAACATTCACCACAGGTACCACCACTTTTTTCAACCCGAACATTCCAATTGGAATCGATCCGTAAACGCACACTAACAAGCATACCGATCAAATACCAATACAACACCAGATTGTCCACAAACGATACCAACAGGTCGTGAATGAGGAAGTCCAGAGCTATTTTGCTGAGGCACCATTTCTAAAAAGTGGAATTGTTCCCGTCCAAAGAATGCGACATTGTTTGCTTCCTTTGTTGGTCCAACTGTGGGTACGGGTGGAACGAAAATGTAAACTGTCACCCTCTCCCAAAACTATTTCCTCATTCTCAACATAGGTGGTGATTGTCCCATCAAGAATGTAGATCACTTCTTCACCCTCGTGGCTCACGCGTTCAGACACATAGCCCGGTGGCACAAACACAATAAAGGATGAAAGCGACTTGCCGGCGAAATCAGCGCCCAGTCTTTCATACCGAAGCGAAGACTCATCAACGGAAAAGCTTTCACGCTCGCCCTGTTTCGTCCGTCCGCGATGAACCGCAGGCGATGAAACGAAAAACTCCATCTCAATATCAAGCCCTTTTGAAATCATGGAAAGCGCGCCCAATGATGGGGTCGCTTGGTCTCGCTCGACTTGCGATAGAAAACCGACGGACAAGTTTGCCAGTTCACCGAGCGCTTTCAATGTCATATTCAATGCGCGACGACGCTCGCGTATCAATCCACCAACCAAGGGCGAGGCCGGAGCGCTATCGTTGGACGCTTCTTCGGTCTCTTGGCCCAACATTTCTTGGGATTGATCCGATTCAACATTGATCATTGTTGTATTTCCTGTCAAAATTTTTTCGATGGCGCAAAACAAGTTTTACAATCGTTGATCACACTACCCATATTTGTTAAAAATCTCAAACTTTGCTTCATCCACATGTGAATAACTGCGTTTGATCATACTAAGTTGAAACAATAGGCGACAAAAAGAATATAAAACGTCGCCAAATTTGAGGGAATTTTGTGACCAATTCGAACCTAAAGACGAAAACCGCCCACGCTCAAACATTGCAAAACTGGATGGACGCCGCAAAGTTGAACCCGGGGTTCAAACTGCTTACGATCATGGAACTTGATTTTGACGCCGGTTTAGCCCGCAGAAGTTTCTCATCAAACCAGACCGTCTACCCCTCCGGCGGTAAAATGCCGGGCGAATATAAGCCAATGATACAGAACCAATGGTATCAAGATGTTGTTGTTGACCAACGCCCTTATCTGGCAAACAGAACCAGCGAAATGGGTGACCAATTTCCAGATCTATCTGTTATCGAAAGCCTTGGATGCGGCTCAATCGTAAATGTGCCCGTGGTGAAAGACGGCAAAACCGTTTCTGTGATCAACATTTTGCATGAAGAAGGTTACTTCACCCCGAAACGCTACGAGGCAGCATGTGCGCTCGCGCAAACATTGCTCGATACCGACATCAGCTAGCACTGAAATTTACCGCACTCATCGAACTTGATTTTTGTACCAATGCTGGTGCAAAAGAGAGTGGAAATGCGCCCTAACAACAAAATATGAGATTTTCGTGGAAGTTGACAAATTAGCAGCCGATGTTGAGCAGTTCGGAAATAATGCATCTGCATTTTTGGACTGGGGTTTAGCTCAATCACAAACTTTGTTGATCGCGCTGGTTATACTTGCCGCTGGCTGGTTCATTGCGAGATGGTTATCCGCAATGGCCGCCAAGCTTATCCCCAATTCCAAAGCGCTGGATGAAACCGTCACCCCAATGGTCACCCAGGTTCTCCAATATCTGGTGTTTTTAACATTCGTCGTTATTGCCCTGGGGCAACTGGGCGTTCAAACCAATTCCATTATTGCTGTTATTGGTGCGGCTGGTCTGGCCATCGCGCTGGCGCTACAAGGCACGCTTTCCAACATCGCCGCTGGGGTAATGCTTATTTGGCTCCGGCCCTTCAATGTTGGCGATTACATCGAATCTAGCGCGGTTTCTGGCACGGTAAAACAGGTTGGTCTATTCGCCACCCGCTTGCGCACAATTGATGGCTTATACGTCTTCACACCGAACGCGAAAATCTGGGATGCCACGATCACCAACTACTCTAAAGAGTTAACCCGCAGGCTCAGCTTTGATGTTGGAATTGATTATGCGGCGGATATCGATCTGGCGCGCAAAACGCTGCTTGAAACGGTCATGGCTGACGAACGTGTATTGAGCACGCCTGAGCCCGTGGTTTATGTGATGAACCTTGGGGCCAGCTCGGTTGATTTGCAGCTGCGCGCCTGGACCCGCACTGAAGATCATTGGGAAACGCGCATGGCAATGAACGAGACATGTAAAAAAGCACTCGATGCCGCAGGCGTTGAAATTCCGTTCCCTCATATGCACATACTCGCCCCGGACCTAACCTCGAAATAAATCACGCCCTGCCCTTGACCTGGAGCAACTCCAACACCCTATTAGTCTGTGATAGTCAGACTGAAAGGGTGACCAGATGAACATTGGCGAAGCAGGAAAAAAGAGCGGACTATCTCCAGACACCATACGGTTTTATGAAAAGCGTGGGCTAATTTTCGCAACAAAGCGAGACGATAAAGGCCACCGCTATTATGCCGACAGCGACGTGAGCTGGCTGGGCCTATTGGCTTGCCTGCGCGGCACTGGCATGCCCCTTTCTCACACTGAGACTTTTACAAGGCTCGTGCAGGAAGGTGACCAAACAATTCCCGATAGAATTGAGCTGCTCGAGGAACATCGCGTTCATCTGCAAAAGAAACGCGACGAGTTGGACAAGTACGAAAATCATCTGAACGAAAAAATCGCTTATTACACCGAGTTCTTGGAAAAACAGAATAGTCAGGCGGCAGAATAATCATGGAAAAAATTACACTTTGGGATGACAGAACAATTCCACGCCTCGGCTTTGGCTGCTGGGCAATTGGCGGACCCTTTTGGGCCGACGCCGTTCCTGTTGGTTGGGGCGTTGTCGACGATAATGAATCTAAACGCGCAATTGCTGCTGCCCTAGACGCGGGCATCAAATTCTTTGACACAGCGGACGTTTATGGTGCCGGGCATTCAGAAATCATTTTGGGTGAAGCCCTAAAGGGTCACGATGACATCGTAGTTGCGACAAAATTCGGCAATCAGTTCAATCCAGATAATAAACAAATCACCGGCCAAGCGACGGATCGCACTTACATCCGAACAGCCGTTCAGGCTTCACTGAAACGCTTAAACCGCGACACCATCGATCTTTACCAATTGCATGTGGACGACCTAAACGCGGATGCAGCGGCTCAAGCCCAAGCCGCATTGGAAGAGTTGGTGACTGAGGGACTTATCCGGGCCTACGGCTGGTCAACGGATCACCCAGAACATGCAAAAGGATGGCTGGGCGGTAAAAACTATCGCACTGTTCAACATGATTTGAACCTGTTTACGCCAGCCAATGCCATGCTTGAATTGGTCAATGCGAACGACATGATTTCCATAAATCGCGCACCGCTGGCCATGGGCATGTTGGGCGGGACTTATAAGATTAAACATGCCTTTGGCGAGGATGACGTTCGTTCGGGCGGTGCCCCATGGCTGGACAAAATGACGGGCATCAGTTCCGCTGAGGACGCGCAACAGCGTCTAGATGGCGTGAGAGAATTGTTGACTGTCGATGGCAGAACGGTAAGCCAGGGCGCACTCGCCTGGATATGGGCGCATAATGCCAGCACCCTGCCCATACCGGGTTTTAGAACTGTAAAGCAGGCCGAAAAAAATGCTCGAGCGCTCGAATTTGGACCACTTTCAATCGAAACCATGCATGAAATTGATATGGTCATTTCGGGCGATATCTAAAAAACACAGCTGGGGCAAATCGTATTTGCCCCAGTACGCTATCATCATTCAGATCAATGATCAGCAATGCCTTTGTAGGCCTCTTTGCCCCAAACTCGCTCGACTTGCTTGTTACGTCCGCACGTAAAGCGGTAATAATTATATTTCAGGCTGTTCTTTTTGTAATAGTCTTGATGGTAATCCTCAGCTGGGAAAAACGTCATCGCTGGCTGTACAACCGTCGCAATATGTTTGCCAAGAGTTGTCGCCGCTAGGCGTTTCGCATCAACTGCAGATTTAGTTTCTTTTTCGTTTGAAGGGAAAATGGCAGTACGATAGCTATCGCCCCGATCACAAAACTGACCACCCGCATCGGTTGGATCTACCGAGCGAAAGAAAATCTCGACCAATTGGCTATAGGCGACAACTTTGGGATCATAGATGATTTCAACGGCTTCGAAATGGCCGGTATTACCTGCGGTCACTTGTTTGTAAGTCGGGTTGTCCAACGTGCCACCCGTATAGCCTGAACGCGCTTCGATCACGCCTGTGACATGTTCGAAATCACTTTCTATGCACCAGAAACAACCACCAGCAAAATAGGCCTTTTCAGCCGCAAAGGCAGAACTGCCCCACGCTGAAACCAATATCACAATCGCAAAGATAAAACGCATTTCAATTCCTCATTTATTTGCACACATGCAATCAAATCTTATCTTCACGTTCAACTCACATTGGCTTGTGCGACAAAAAAGGCGCACCAATCGTGCGCCCTTTTCTAATTTTGGCAACTAAGACTACCCAGCCATAACGCCTTGGGCTGACGCCCCACGATCAACCAACAAGCGGTTGTAAGCGTTTAAATAGGCGCGAGCTGACGCCACCAATGTATCAGGTTCAGCTGTGCGTCCTGAGGCAATCTTGCCATTCATTTCCAAACGGACATGGGCATTTGCCTGTGCGTCCGTGCCGCCAGTCACCGCATCAACCCCGTAATGAACGAGATGTGGATTTGCCCCAACGGCGGTCTTGATCGCATTGAAAATCGCATCTACCGAGCCGGTGCCCGACACTTGAACTGACTTTTCTTCACCTTCAATGGATACTTTAAGATCGCAAACATGCTCGCCGCCGATCGTTGAAGAAACGCTCATGCCAACAAGTTTGATCTTGTCTTCAATTGAACCCATTTCATCATCAACCAAAGCGACCAAGTCGTCGTCATAAACGTTTTTCTTACGGTCAGCCAAATCCTTGAACCGCACAAACGCTTCTTGAAACGCATTGTCGCCCAACTCGTAGCCAAGGTCTTTCAATTTATCTTTGAATGCTGCGCGACCTGAGTGCTTGCCCATCACCAAAGATGTTTCTTTGATGCCAACACTTGCCGGTGTCATAATTTCGTACGTTTCGGCATTTTTTAGCATACCATCTTGGTGGATGCCGCTTTCATGGGCGAAAGCATTTTTGCCCACAATAGCCTTGTTGAACTGCACCGGGGTATTGCACGCCGCTGCAATAATTTTAGAAGCACGCGCCAAGTGGGTTGCATCAATTTCTGTGTGGAATGGCAACGCGTCACCGCGTGTTTTCAATGCCATCACCAACTCTTCAAGCGCGGCATTCCCTGCCCGCTCACCCAATCCGTTGATCGTACATTCAACCTGACGCGCGCCAGCTTGAACACCCGCAATTGAGTTGGCTACCGCCATGCCCAAATCATTATGACAATGGGTCGAGAAAATGGCTTTGTCAGAATTTGGAACCGTTTCAATCAAAGTTTTGAACATCGCAAAATATTCTTCTGGCACCGTAAATCCAACAGTGTCTGGAATATTAATGGTGGTCGCGCCAGCTTTAATCGCGGCCTCAACACAACGCGCCAAATACTCTATCGGCGTGCGGGTTGCGTCCATTGCCGACCATTCAACATCATCGATAAGGTTTCGCGCTTGCGTCACTGATTGGGTGACAAGTTCCAAAACCTCGTCCTGGTTCTTATTCATTTGATATTTCAAGTGAATTGGAGAGGTAGAGACAAACGTGTGTATACGTCCTCTGGCTGCTGGGCGAATGGCCTGCCCTGCACGATCAATATCACCCGGAATTGCCCGAGCAAGCCCGGCAATTACAGAATTTTTAGACCGGCGAGCAATTTCGGAAACAGCTTCAAAGTCACCATTTGAGGCAATTGGAAAACCCGCTTCAATAATGTCAACGCCCATATTGTCGAGCAATTCAGCAACCTGCAATTTCTCTTCAAAAGTCATCGTCGCGCCAGGGGCTTGTTCCCCGTCGCGCAAGGTCGTGTCAAAGATGAAAACGCGGTCAGTATTGGATTGTGATGTGGTGCTCATGATTTAGTCCTAATGTGGTCGACCCCAAATAAAACAATTGCGGGCCGGAAATTTTATAATCTCTGGCTTTTGTTTTACTCCCCTAAACGCCCGCTCTCATGCCGAGAACTGCCGGTGCTCAGGGGCAAATAAGGAGGAGGTCGAGAAGGAGTGGAAGTTGGTTTTTCGCGCACGACAAATCACCAGCAGCGGCCATTGGCTGCATATCTGTGAAATCTCTATTTAAAAC
>NZ_JBPOEU010000052.1:0-8149 GCF_051251695.1 Maritalea sp.
GGTCGAAGGCTGTATGACCTGCTCATCATGCGGCCATTCTAAATGCGGTTGATCTATCGTGTCTGGCGTGTGTGAATGTGAGACCCACCAATAAATGACCATTTTCCACGAAATTTGGCCATTCCAACACAGTTCAAATGACCACCATCAACCTTAGTTGATGGTGGTTTTGCTTTATATCAATGACTTATGGTGTAATGAACGGTGCGCTCTTTCTGAACTAGGGACGGCTGTCCAAGGGGCCGCGCCAGCATTGACGCACCCGCAAAAATGTTCTCATTACGTTCTAAAGGATCCGGATCCTCTTGTTGAAACATGACAGCGCTGCGCTGCCAGATGCTGGCCGCCATACTATTGGCGTGCTGGCTCAGAGAGGACATCCAATGCCACGCATTCCATTCTCCGACGTCACGTTCCCAAATCAGGGGGCTTCCACACGATATGAAGTCGAGAACCGACTGAAGCAGTTCATTGTCGATTACCGCAAAAATGCCTGCGCCTTGGGCAATGTGTATCCTGTGACCGAAAAGGCTCGGGCGACTACCGCACAGTTGACCGATCAATCTGCAGCACATCACACGCCCGCCGATGGCTCACACCGTGCGCTTTGCACAGATGAACCACCGCTTGCCGCTTCCTAGCAGGCGTCACCATTTTTTTGAATTGGTGTCTAGCAACATCGCGTTGTCGAGAATCTGTTCAGCCAAGAGCTTCTTCAGCTTGCCATTCGCATCCTCAAGCGCACGCAATCGCTTCGCATCCGACGGTTCCATGCCACCATACTTCGATTTGTATTTATAGAACGTCGCTGAGCTGATCCCCTTCTCGGGACATTATCAGCGCTCCATAGAGAACCTCTTTGATAATCCATCAAATAAGGCTGGATCTCCGATCAAGGTCTCACAAGGAAGGTGGGGGCTGCGCATCGCTTCCAGCCTACTCTATCAAAACGGAACAAGGAAGTCAGGCCAGAGGCGACTGTCTTTTACCGCCGTTGCTGGAACATGTCCTTCTAATACTCCGCCTTCGTCCGGGGGCATTATTGAAATGACATGGTCTGTATGTTTATCAACATAGGGGGATAGTGTTGCGATGTCTTTGTATGCAGCGACCACAAGTCTATTTGGCCAGTCATTTGAGGACACCCTGATGATATCATCCGCCAAGCTGGTGATCCGAATGTCAGATCGGTCTGGCAAACCGTCAGCAAGTGAGAAGGTCTGTGGTGCCTCATCGACAACACGGCCCAAAACAGATGCGTCATGCAATTGCTTTAGATCGTACTCATCAACATCTGAGGGCCGCAACACATTGGATGCCAAGCCAATTTTGCGGGAGATCAAACGATGTAGCAGGCAATCAAAAGACGCTGGCCCAAGATCGGGATGCACGGCCATTGGGAGATGAACAGTTACAGGGCGGCTCTGGCCGATGCGATGAGTCCGATCGTTGCATTGCTCTTCGACCGCAGGATTCCACCAGCGCGTCAGGTGAACAACGTGATTTGCAGCGGTCAGGGTCAAACCTGTGCCAGCCGCACGCGGCCCCAGAACAAGCACGTCAAATCCGTCGTCGCCGCCCCGATCTCGCTGAAAGCGTTCTGTAATCCACTGGCGGTCATCAATTGAAGTATCGCCGTTGATCAACATGACGTTCAGGTCGAATTCAAGGTTGAGGATTTCGATAAACCAAGCTTGGATGTCTCGATTTTCCACAAATACCAGCGCACGCTCACCTTTAGATTTTACGAAGCGCAGAACATCCATTGCAACACTTGTCCGAGCTGAGGCCCCCACAAAATCGTTAATTAACTCACCTTCGATCATTCCCGGATGCGCAGATATCCGACGTATGTGTTGTAATACCTGAAGAATACCGCCTTGTTTTGCACGTGCCTCATTATAGCGGATCGCCTGTGCCGGAGGCATTTGGCGTGGATACATGATTCGTACTTTTGGGGGAATAGTTGGATCCGCCTCAATCTTCGTACGTCGAAGACATAGAGCAGGGCGCGTTCTGCTCTTTTGAAACAACGCTTGTTGAAGTTGCGCCAGTCGGTTTGCGGACGGTTTCGCAAACACCCGATTGAACGTGGCCAACGGCCCCAGTGCGCCGGGGCAAATAACGTCCAAAATTGACCACAGATCCTGTGTCTTGTTTTCAATTGGAGTTCCCGTCAATCCAATCCAGAAATCTGCCTGCACAGCTTTGGCAGCCTGCGCGCGTTGGGTGCGGGGGTTTTTGATAAACTGCATTTCATCAAACACAGCGGTTGCACATTTTAGACCTGCAAAGCTGACTGCATAATTCGCCAGCGTTTGATATGTTGTAATAATGACACCGCGTTTGCCATGTAGTAACGACAGGTCAAGATGCGAGGTGCCGTCGCCAATATCTTTTCCACGCGCTCTGTCGTTACGCCATCCAGACAGGGCCGTTCCATAAAGCTGGTGGATAGGGCCAAGTGCATTCTGCGCCAAATGCAAATCAATCTCTGCCTGCCAGTTGCGCAACAGAGAGGTCGGCGCAACAATCAGAACCGGGGCCGGCTCAACCTCTCCGATCTCCATTTGGTGGTTCAGCCACGACAAAAACGACAATGTTTGCAATGTCTTACCCAAGCCTTGCTCATCGGCGTTCAATACACCGGGAAGTCCGGCTTTCCAAGCGTCGACCTGCCAGAAGAACGAGTTTGTTTGATAGCCACGCAAATCTGCCGACACAGCCTCGGGCAATTTTGTTTCTGACCCGCTGCGGGGCTGAACATCGGCAAAATAGTCCAGATCATGAAGGTTTGCGTGAACAATCGGAAGATATGCTTCGGCTGGCTCTGCAGCTATCGGTGCAGGTTCTGAAAGCAATGCCTCGCGGCGCTTTAACGCTTCGATGACCTCTGCAGTGACGGGCACTGTTCCCGTGTGCAAATCCAAAGACTTGTCCCCAGCAAGTAACGCGCGCTGTAGCATCAAGATTGTGTCACTGACTTCTTCGTCCGCAAGCGCACCGAGACATTCTCCCACAGTCGGCGACATCGTCGGCGGCAGCCACGGCAGGCCACTCCCTTCGTCAATCTCTGAAGGTGCTGGCGCTACAACGCCGACCCCAATAACACGGTCAGACCAGCCTGTCGTTTCAGTCCAACCTTCGTCGACAGTGCGTTCAACCAGTTCGACCGCCGTTTCCGGCGGGGTTTCATCGGTTATTGTGCCAGTATCACGGAACTGTTGTTCGACCGCCTCAGCAATCAGGCGAGGGGCATCATCGATAAACGATTTACGGCCTTCTATGTCGTCTTTCATAGCGTCGGCGATCACTTTAAGAACGGGCGCCGCTGAGCGGTCAATGACCGCGAAGGTGCCATCTGCAAGGCGGTACGTCGGCTGTTCACCTCGACTGTTCACCGCGGCTTGAAAGCTCAGTGTGTTGGAAGGCGACAACAGGAACTCGTCTTCGTTCGTCGAAACAGGTATGGGAGCGAACCTGTGATCTTCTGGGTCAATAACTTCCAAACTCAAGCGCCCGACGCTGACAATTTTCAGGCCTTCTAAAAAAGGATCAAGCACTGTCCCAGCAGCATTGCCCAAGAATGTCTTGTACGTTGCAAGTGCCCGCCAATGAGATTCAATAGGCGCAGCAGGATCGAACTTTTCTGCGAGCCTGATCGCCTGATAGATTGCATCGGGGATACGCATGCGCCGTTCTGAAATTTCAGGAAACAAGATCGTCCCAGTACGTGGCACGCTTTCTTTTCGCCCATTGCGCTCCCACCACCAAGCAAGACGCGCATCAGCACTACCTATGGTGCCTTGCATTTTGGCCGCGAATGAAAACCCATGTATCAATGGGGGGAGTCCCAAAGGGGCGGTAAAGGCGTCTTCAATCTGGGCAACAAGTCTGTGGGACAAAGTCAGGCTATTCGATTTTACAACACTTTGTGTCCTGTCTGGGTCCAACGAACGAACTCGCGCCAAAGCGTAGGTGAGCGCCTGATCATCCTGATGGATCACTGTCAGATCAGGGCTGGAACTGCGCTGAAACCTTCGGAAGATACCTTTCGCAGTCTGCGCTGGAACAAGAACGATTGCATCTGGTTTGACTTCGCTGAGTATGAGTGACGTCATTTCAGTTGCTCCCTGACCTTCTCACGCCAACGGCCATGAACATCGTGACTCCATGTGTTCGGATTGCGGTCCTCCAGCGTGATGTCTTCATCTTTGTACGTCTCAAGATATAGTTCAGGGCGCTGCAATGCGCCTTCTTTAAAGATATGAACCCGGTAGGTATGAGATCCTTCAACAATTATCCTGTTCCCGGCTCGCATAATCAAAAGCGACGTATCTCGCCTTTTCCCAGACTGTTTTGCATAGGCATTTAAGGACATGTCCTGCGTAAGATCAAATCGACGCTGCGCCTCATCCACTGCAATTGGATGAAGCGCAACCCACGCCTCGGAAACCGTGCCCTCATCATAAAGACGGGTCCAGAATTCTCTCCGCATCCGCCACGTCTCTGGGTTCTTATGCTCAACTGTGGATATGATATCCATGAAGGCAATAATGCTATCCCCCGCCAACCACCGCAGCAGAACGCCACGGCAGTCCGGATCAACATCTTTCCAGATATGCTCACCAGAAATCCGGGGGTCTTCGAAGTGGCCCATCAAGAAGTCTATTATGTATTTTTGATCCATCTTGGCAGGATTGTTACTTATCCAAGGACGCAGCAACAGATTGATCACGTCAATCATTTGCTTCCCTTGCAAACCAAGTACCCCATCCGGTCTGCACCACCTCATCAAACGGTCCATATCGGCGCGGGTTCGTACCGGTGGCAAGGTAGTGAGGAAGTGACGAGATGCTTTGGTACAAAAACCAATTGCGTGAGGATCGGTAAAGCCGCACGAGATTAGCATTTCGAATGGGTCGTCATCTTGCGCCATACGCATTGCAACCTTCAAAGCTCCTGCAGAGGGATCAAATGTCTCCGGCAAAGAACCCACAAGGTGCGCCAAGTGATCAGGCAATTTATCCGCCCGATCTTGCATTATCCCAGATACTTCAACGGTTAGAGGGTCATCCTCTTTCCAGCCTTCAAAATAACCCTCGCACATCGCTGAGAGCAAATTCGAACGGCTTGTTCGTGCGGCTTGTTGCAACAGAAATTTCTGCAGTTTTCTGAACGGGGTCAAGCGACCTGCACATGCTGCGCGTAACAGGATGGATACGTCAGCTTCGGTTGCGCCATCCCAATGATTTTGAGGCAGACGCTTGGTATAGCTCTCAGCAAGGTTATGAATGTCCTGAACAGAAATGGTTGATTTACGCTGATAGGCCCCAGCGATTTCAGTACATATCTTAAAGAATGCCCCCGAATTGCTGGGGACGCGTTTTATAGAGCCGCTGAAAGCTGGGATGAATGCGCGAACTGTCATGGGGCATCCCTCCTTTGAAGGCCCTTTTTAATTTGTTCTATATTTTCAACACTTGCTGGGCGCAGCATAATGAATCTTAAATCAATCCGCCGATTGGCGCTTTTTCCTGCGGGACTATCATTCTGCATCACGGGCCGATCCTCACCATACCCTGCAACAGACAAAACCGGCTGTTTCGTTAAATTCTGATGGATGTTCAAGTCGGGTTGGTGAGAGATCATCGCGCCGTAAGTCGTTGCGGCACGTTTGGAACTCAAATCGACATTGCCTGTGGCAGAGCCATCACTGTCTGTATGCCCTTCAATTTGCAAAGCTTCTACTATGGCAAAAGATGGATTGCATTGCTCGTTATGAGCAGACTGTTGTCCCAATGTATAACAGGGTAAAATGGCATGGATGAGTTCTGCAATCCGTTCGATTTTTGTTTGGCTCCCAGCTGACAAATTAGAGCTGCCAGAAGCGAACAATCCTTCACCTTGAAACTGTAAAGCATCCTTGCCAGCGCTCAATCTTACTCCAAGTTCTGGAAACTCCAAAGCGATCTGATCGCGGAGAGAAGTCAATAAGTTCACTCTATCCTCTGCCACAGCACTATTGTATTTTTGAAGAGGGTTGACTTCAATTAGGTTCAGTTGCTTGTGAGCGGTCTGCAACTCGACCTTTAAGCCAGAAATCTCTTGCTCTTGATCCTCGGACTGTTCTGCAAGTGCTTGGAGCTTGCTCAACTCGGATTTCAAACGCACCACTTCTTCGCGAAGCTGCAACAGTGTCGCAACATCGATAGTTCCGGCAGTCAAATCTTCAATCGCGCTGAGAGTTTCTTGAAGCTGGACTTCACGTTCTTCTAATTGTTCGATTACCAGTTCATGCTCACTTACCGGCACCGTTTGATCCGGCCTAAGTTGGCTTGCGAAGAACGCCAATAGGATCAGGACAATGAAAAGGATGCTGACAGTCATATCCGTCATCGAAATGAATGCGGATTCGTCTTCTTCATCGCTGTGACGTGCATGATGGCGGGCATTTCTCATTCGGACGTCAATGGACTAGATGATGCTGGTGGTTGATTATTGTCATATTCAACTTCAATCGTAGACCCTGAATCGAGTTCCGGTGTGACCTCGAGAATTAGTTCTGGTTCTGGCGAAAATGTTCGCGCACCTTCGATTACAGCTCGTAATCGCTGCAAAGCGTCAGCATACTGTCCGTGAACGTCACCAGAGAACGCCTGTACCTCAGCCATCGCTGCATCAAGGTTGGTCTTATATACCTTCAGGGCTGTCTCCATGTCACCATCGTAAGCTTTGGCGCGACTTTCAAACGCTTCAATTTGAACTTTGATCGCTTCAGCCGCTGAGCTCAAAGCGGTGGTTTGATGTCCGAGTGACACTTCCGCTCTCTCGACAAGATCAACACCCGCTTTCCCAATGAGTTGAGCAGTCTCTGTTGTGCCCGAAATCGCTTCAGCCAAAGGTGTCGCTCCCTTTTCGAGAGCCTCCGCAGCCTTCGCCAACTCTTGTACAACCACCTCAATCCGTCGGGATACTGCATCAAGACCCACTGTGGTATCTCGCATTCCTTCAGCTGCCTTTTCCATCTGATTGCCTGCATCGGCGATCGTCTTGTTCAAGCTTTCAGAGACGCCTGTTGCAACAGACTTCATCATGTCCGCGGCTGCTTCGCCGCCACGGTTGCTTGCTTCTTTTAATGGCGCTGAGAGGGCTGAAATAAGCTCTGCATTCAGTTTGGAGAGATGGGAGCGCAGCTCCTTCGTTTCCCCCAGTTGCTTTTGTGCAATATCTGCCAGACTAAGGAATTGTACACGTCGTTCAATAGCATGTGAAAGTGTAGCCACAGGACCATCAATGCGCCTCGATAATACCCTGATGGATAACCCAACAAGAATGGAGGCGAACAGACCAGATAGTGACATGATGAATTTTGCAGAGGCCACTGCAAGCAATTGACTTAGAGCCGCTGTCATTACCGCGGAGTCAGCGCCATCACCGGCATTTTTCAAAAGATCACCGGTTTGAACAAGAGCCGCAACCAATCCAAGAAACGTTAGAAACAAACCAACCGAAACCAAAACACCTGGCCAGAATCTCCACCGGCTCAATCCGAATCCAAGGCTGTATAAATTGAAAAACTCATCTGGCCTTTCTGAGTTTTGTATTACACCGTCATTCTCTTCACTTGGTTCAATGACTGTCTCACGAAACTCAGCCCAAATGTCCGCAAGGCGAACTTGAGGCCCACTTTCTTGCCATGCTTCGATACGGGCGCAAATTGAAGCGTAGTTTTTTGCAAATTCTCGCTCTCCACTTGTTTCGGTAACTAGGCGAGTAAGTTTAAGTACAGCGTGTCTTTGCCGCTCAGTGATGATAGCCATCAAAAAGACAATGACACTGGCGATCGTAAAAATAATTGCAGCGACGGTTCCCGGTACAGAGTCAATTGTCAGATATTTAGCCAAACCCAAGATGAAGTCTTTTGAGGCCAAGCCCAAGGTGTCCATAAAATTTTGCATAATATTATTTAACCGCTCTAAAATGTTTCATTTACCCACACTCTCTACGCGAGCATAAGACTGCCCTGTTTGAAGGCCGTCAATCTTTGAATCTTATTTAAAATCAAAACTGTGAAGTGGTCCGGCAAAATTGGACGTCGTGCTAAGATGTATCCAACCTTGAAAACAGGCTACACAAATGACGAAGA
>NZ_JBPOEU010000053.1:0-7938 GCF_051251695.1 Maritalea sp.
TCCCCTTTGCTGGACCGTTAGACGGGTCAGCGGAGACGTGGCCGAGTGGTCGAAGGCGCTCCCCTGCTAAGGGAGTAACGTGCAAGCGTTCGAGGGTTCGAATCCCTTCGTCTCCGCCACAACCACCTAAATTACTGTTTTATTTTAATAATTTAGGCGCGGTGTGCGGTTTGTTGCCCCACATTTTGACCCACGGCGCGCGACTTTACGGTTGTGTGGGTCTGATTGTTCAAGTTTGTTTTTCATAACATCCAGATGTTGTATTTCTCTTGACCGCTCGCCCGCATTCGGCCTCACTTATTTCCAGTCTGCACCATTGAGGATAATTTGATGTTTAGAAATATTTTGGCCGCCGTTGCATTATCGTCAGTAGTGTTTCCTAGCTTTAGTCATGCCGATAGTAGTGAAGACTTGATTGAGTACGTTTCTCAGCTTCCAAGAGATTCTGCCCTTGGGTTACCTATGTATTGGATGGAAATGGGCACCGCCGTAGGGTGGGATCAAATGATGTTGGTTTTTGGGTATGCCTCTGCCAATGTGCCAGCTATTGGCTGGGTGCTGTCCCAAACCTGTTTTGCATGGGTTGTCCGTTGGATCAATTGGGCCTTTTCCTGCCTGTGTCTCCTTGCTTGCTCTACAGGATCAGGTGCGCCATCTACAGCATCCTGAAGAAGGTAGACCGCAACCGATATCAGTCGACTGGGGCTCCCTGCAACAACGCCAATGCTATTAAAGGAGCGGCATCAAACCGCGACAGGTCCAGTGCGAATACCGCGATGTAGGCGGCCGGGCACCCCGGAATGCGCGACCTCTTAAGTGACGGCCGATGACCGCAGCTTATAGCTGTCAAACCGCTGCCATAGTTCAGTGAGATCCAGCATATCCCCAGATTCTCGTGCCTGATCGAGGGCCATCGCGCAGATCCCTGCTTCCAGCGCGTCAACAACCGAAACGGGCAGATGGTCCGTTTCTTTTCGCAAATAGGCCGCAAGGTCTCGGCCCATTTTCGCGTCGGCACCGTAGTGGTCTGTCAGGCCATCAGGGCCCTTGGAATAATCCTTATCAAGCAGGCATTTGCCGGATGGGGATGCTGTCACGCGCATGACACCCCGCTGGAAATCACCTTCAGCCGTGCCTTTGGTGCCCGCGACGAGAAAACGGCGGTGCTGATCAGGGATGTTGAGGTTTGTATGGAATGTCATCGAGACGCCATTCTCATAGGAAATCAGGGCCGTTTGGTGATCGATGATATCAGCTTCAGCATTGAATGGGTCGTCGTTACTTTCCCAACGCGACTTTTTTAAATGAAGAATTTCCATATCCGAATTGTTGGCGGGCGCGTTCTCACAGAGGAAAGAACGTCGTCCCCCAAAGCTCGCGACCTTGCGGGGGCGCGAACGGGTAATCATGTTGTAAAGATCCAGATCGTGAACGCATTTTTCCACCATGAAGCCACCGGAATAGTGAACAAAACGGCGCCAATCTCGCATAAAGAATGCTCCATGAGCGGGCTCGATATGCTCGTTGGCTTCGAGAGAAACCACATCGCCGAGTTGTCCAGCCTCAAGTGCTTTGCGCAAATCCACCATTTGAGGTGCATATCGCAACACAAGGCCCACGAGGATCTGATCAGACCCGTATTCCTTGAGCAGCTCAGCAATTTTCCAAGTTTGCTCAAGCGTTGAAACGACAGGCTTCTCCGCAAACACCCGCACACCAGCATCTAGACCCATTCGGATCTGATCGAGGTGGACATGATTAGGTGATCCGACAAAGAACAGATCCGGTTTCGACTCTGCCAACATCGTTTCAATTGAATCGAACTGCGGAATGTCGCGATCACTCTCAAGCTCGCTGTGCAAACACGGTTGCGGATCGAAGTACCCGACATACTCAATCTCGGGCATCGCTTTTTTCATGTATTTGAGCACTTTTATTGATCGCAGACCAACGCCGGAAACAGCTACTTTCATTGTTCTTCTTGTCCTATTAAGAGATTTTGCACAGGGCCTTGCCGCTCTTCGTAAAGAGGTGGGCGTGTGCGACGTCGTATTTCAGCCAAATGCATCCTGTGTTAGGAAGATCCCGTAATCCGTCGAATGATGCGATCACCCGCGTGCCGTCCTTGAGGTTCGCGTGGATCAAGGAATTGCCACCGAGGCGTTCAACCAGCCGGACATCTGCCTCTAGTCCGTTTCCTGGCTCGCAAAGCTCAAAAAATTCCGGTCTCACACCGAGTTCGAGCTTGTCGTTGATGTTGACACCTTCGGGCCGCACCGGAATGATCGATTGTGTTCCGCTCGCAGTCTCAATGGCAATATGTTTCCCGACAGCCGTGACATCGACCGGGATAAAATTCATGCCGGGCTGTCCTATGAAGCCTGCGACAAACTTTGAGTTCGGGTAATGATAGAGGTCCATTGGAGAACCGAACTGCTCCACAACCCCATCACGCAGCACAACGATCCGATCCGCCATGGTCATCGCTTCCACTTGGTCATGTGTCACGTAGATCATTGTGGTCTTGAGGTCCTTGTGCAGCTCCGAAAGCTCCACGCGCATCTGGCCACGCAAAGAAGCGTCTAGATTGGACAAGGGCTCATCTAAGAGGAAGACTTCCGGGTTTCGAACGATTGCACGACCGATAGCAACGCGCTGGCGTTGACCGCCCGACAGCGCGCCGGGTTTATACTGCAGCCGCTTGCCGAGATCGAGGATGCGAGCCGCATTGGCCACGGCCTTCTCGATTTCCTCTTTGGACTTCTTCTGTAGGCGTAATGGGAAAGCGATATTCTCATAAACGCTGAGGTGCGGGTAGAGAGCGTAGGACTGGAAGACCATCGCGATGCCGCGCTCCACCGGCTCAAGACCGGTGACGTCGCGCCCACCAATATGCAGCGTGCCGTCAGAAATATCCTCTAAACCGGCAATCAGCTTCAAGAGTGTACTTTTGCCACAGCCGGATGGGCCCACAAAGACAACGAATTCGCCATCCTCAATTTCCAATGAAATATTCTTGAGAACTTCTGTCGTACCATATGATTTACAGATTGAATTGAGTGTCAGGCCGGACATATCAAAGTCCCTCTTTTCGTGTTTCAGCATTGATAGGCGCTGGTATTTCTTGAGTTTTTGAGATGAATTGTTCCGGTTCCAAAAAGCTCTTCATGGCAATGCGTCCGGCAAGCAGGCTCATTGATGCAATGGGCTTGGCAACAATTTCTGGCGATGGCAGGGCAATCTCGAAATGCGCGTCTTTCGATGCGATTCCTAGCTTTTTGACTTCAACCTTGTCGGCAAGCATTTCCAATAGGTCTTCTGGCATACACGAGCCGATGTAGACCGTGTCAAAATCCACGACTGCGATACACAACTCGAGTGCGCGTGAAATAGCCGATGAGGCCTGCGTCATCCATTCATTAAGGTTTTGGTGCTTTGCGTTTGTAAGTGCGTCAATACCTTGCCACAAAGACCAGTCGGGCAAATCTAGTGCTGCAAGCAACGCTGTTTCGGTTGGGCGAAACGGCCCGTCTTCAAAGAACTTCCCTAGCTCACCTGCATTGCCTGTTGCCCCGCCCAAGATGCGGCCGTCGCAGATAATACCACCGCCGATGCCACTTCCCAAAAGCAGCCCGATGAAATTTCGGTTGAAAGGCGACCCTATCAGACTGGCTGCGAATGCGCGCCCATCGTTGACCAAAGAGACCGGTAGCCCGATGAACTCCGATAGCTCGCCGTGCAGATTAATCCTTGACCAACCCAGTGGGTCGGAGCGCCCCACAATACGTTTGCCGGGTTCAAGGAAGTACCCTTGAACAAGGACCGCAGCCGCCACGATCCGGCCTGCGGGTGGATTATTCTTGATGAGATCTGCAATTGCATGACGCACCCCATCAAGCTGTTCTTGAGCATTAGGATATGGCTTTGTGATGCTGTTGCGGGCGATCCGTCGTCCAGAAAAATCTGTCAGATCGACAATACTGCATCCTTCTGCCACTGTGATGCCGAGGGTCAAGAGCGCTCCCGACCGTACGGACATCAGCCGCGGTGGCTTTCCTCGTCCTCCCGAAAGCTCCTCCACTTCATTGATGATCCCCAGATCGACCAGCGGATTAATGGCCCGCATCATTGTTTGCGGGGAAAAACCCAAGGTCTCTGCGACGTCGATGCGTCGGACGTTCTGGTTGCGCGACAGCACATCGAGGATTCCGCGCTGGTTTTTCGTCAGATCGAGTGTGGGGCAGTCGAGAATATCGATCAGTTTTAATCCGCTCATCCTTTCACACCCCCGCCGACAAAACCTTGCAGGATGTAGCGCTGCGTTAGCATGTAGATCAAAATCAGGGGTACGGTTGAGATCACCGAACCAGCCATAAGAAGCGTCCAGGAAGCCTCATATTGGTTGACAAAGGACATCAGACCCAATGGCACTGTGAACTTTTCCGGTGAATTCAAAAAAAGCAGCGGCCGCAGCAACTCGTTCCAGTTGTTGATAAAAGCGATCACGAACACCGACACAAGAGCAGGCTGTGCGAGTGGTAAATACACCTTATAGAAAATTTGAAAGGGTGAAGCCCCATCAACATAGGCGGCATCCGCGTAGTCACTTGGCAAACTCGCAAAATACTCCCGCAACATGAACGTTCCGAAGGCACCGACGAGGAAGGACGGAACAATCAACGACGCGAACGTATCAATCCAACCGATCCAACGCATCATCAAGAATTCCGGCATGATCGTCACCTCTGTTGGAACGAAGGCTGTTGCCAGAACAATCGCAAAGAGCACGTTCTTGCCCGGTAATTCGAGGCGGGCAAATGCATAGCCCGCGAGAGATGTGGTGAAGACCTGACCGATCGAGGCCATGAAGGCGACCCATGTGGAATTCAGAAAGAAAGACACAAAGCTCCGCTCCGTCCAGACTGTCGCATAGTTTGCAAATGGCGTGTCAGAAAAGAGCATCGACGGGACAAAGCTGGGGGGGATCTTGAAGACGTCCGACGGCTCTTTGAAACTGGTGATCAACATCCACATAAAGGGCGCCAACGTGACGAGTGAATATACTGCCAGCACCGAGTAAAGAAGAAACAGCGTTCCATTTTTACGACTGTATCTGGCCAAATTAAAGTTATTCATGGACCCATTTCCTCCGGAAATAGAAGCTGACCAGTGTCAAGAAGCCCAGAATGACGCACATGATATAGGACAGTGCCGCCGCATACCCGACCTCGAAATCGACAAAGGCTTTCTGATAGACAAAGAACGCCAGTGTCGTAGATGCTCTGTTTGGACCACCGTTTGTCAAAGCGTATGTGATCTCGAAAGTCTGCGTTGAGCGGACAAGCGCGATGATCAACACGAAGAACAGGCTGCGTGTAAGAAGCGGGACGGTGACTTTGCGGAAGCGTGCAATGGGCCCTGCTCCGTCGACGCGCGCGGCCTGATAAAGGGTCGGATCAATCGTTTGAAGCCCAGCAAGCAGCAAGATCATGTAAAACCCCACGTCTTTCCAGATCGAGACCAGTGCCACCGCGGGAAGCGCCCAGGCTGGGTCGGCGAGCCAAGCAGGCGGATTTTCGACACCGAGCGCAATCAGAAGGTTGTTCAGGACCCCGAACCTTGTCGAGAAGATCCAACGCCAAGCCAGCGCGATCGCAACCGTTGCGGTAATGTAGGGCACGAAGAACGCACCGCGAAAGAACGCTGAGCTGCGTAGGCCATTGTTCAAAACAACCGCGAGCACAAGCGCGAGAGCAAGAGAGCCAGCAACATAAATGACCGAAAAAATAGCCGAGTTTACAAAAACATCGAGCGAAATACTTGAGGTGAAGATATGCGCGTAGTTTTTCCAACCGACGAAGACGGCTTTGTCGAACACTTTCCACTCGTAAAAGGACAAGGCAAAGGACCAAATGATCGGGATAAGTCTGAAAATCAGCGTTCCCACAATCGTTGGCAATAGAAATACGAGCGCCGTGATTACTATTCTTCGACGGTTCTGCATATCGCAACTCCGGTTCAGGGGAATGGTCGGGCGCTTGCGCCCGACCATTCTGTTTACTGGCGTGAAAGAACGTCGTTACCGAATTCGACGAATGCTGTGACCGCGTCATCCAGTGTCTTGCGACCGTTGAAAACCTCGTCAAGTTCGCCGTTCATGCCGCCGGACCCAGAGGCCGCATAGCCGCGCCATGCGCTCCAACCTGGGGAAAAGCCTGCATAGATAGTGGATGCGCCGATATCGAGCAGCACACCCTTGTTTGCTGGGAGCTGATCCGTTTCGAGCCATTCTTCGCTTTCCGCGACAGGAATATAGGCCGGCACCTTACCGCCAAGGAAATCATCCGCTTCGACACCCTCGCCAGCGAGGGCTTGAATGAGCTCCCAGGCCAGTTCGGGATGTTCGGATGTGGCAGAAACGGCCAACATATCCGCCCAAGCGTATGAGGCGACTGTTTCGTCCGTTGCATCTGGACCGCGTGGAACTTCTGCGATGCCCCATTGGAACTGATCGCCGACAATCTCGCGACTATTTGCGATATTCCAGGAACCGTCGACCCACATCGCTGCCATGCCTAGTGGAAAAATATCTTGTTGGCGGATACCTTCCATATCTTGCGGCTTGGGTGCGACACCCTCAACATTTACCAAATCGGTCAGGAACTGCAGCGCATTGATGGCTTCTTCATTCAGCTCCAATGCCGAAAGATCGTCATTGAGATACCGCCCACCATTGCGGAAGACCCAAGGCTCGATATGCGCGTAGCGGCCATAGAGGGAAAAGCCAAAGATTTCCGGACGCCCATCATCATTTTCATCGATCGTCAGCGCGTGCGCGGCCTTTAAAAAATCATCCCAAGTCCAATCAGCATTAGGAACTTCAATTCCAGCAGCTTCGAACATGTCTATGTTGTAGAAGAGCACAGGAGCGACCCAGTTCTGTGGGAAGGCGACACGTTTGCCGTTCACAACACCAACGCTTGCCGCTCCTTCGTAGTAGTTTGTCCATTCATCGTCGGAGACCAAAGACGACAGGTCGAGTAGATTTTCGGCCTGAGCCCATTCCTGCACGAATCCAGATGACATCATCATGACGTCAGGAAGATCGCCTGAGGCTGCTTGAGCAGTCAATTTGGGCCAGTAGCCGCCATTTGAAGGGATCGCCTGCGCTTTAACGATCACACCGGGGTGCGATTCTTCAAACGCCTCGATTGTCGACTGCTCCACTTCAAGCTGTGAAGGGTCCCAAGACATATACTGCAATACGATGTCCTGAGCCAACAACGGCGATGCCGTAACGCACAACATTAGTGCTGTCGTAAGTTTGAATTTTTGCATGCTTTCTCCATCCACAAAGTTTTATTCCTACATGGAAGTTATTTATTGGCTGCTCATGACGAGTTAATGAAGATCTGATGAAAAGCTCAATTTTCGTCTCGGGGAAATAGTAACTTTTCCGGCAATCAAGAAAGGTCTGGGGCGTCACACAACGTCGGCTTCGTCCGGAGGCTGTGCGAAAACTCGGCGAGCGTGGAATTCCAAAGAATCCCGTCCCTGCAGCAGCTCGTTCATCTGCATACCTGAGAACAAATTTTTGCAATACTCAGCATGTGGGGGAATCGTTCTCGTGGATTTGGCCCGGGAGGCGTTTTTACACAGCCTCTTTGCACACCGGACCTTATGACTGTTCCAAAAACATGACTGTTCCAAAAACGGCCCTTTGCACCTACTGACGCAAACGTAGGGCTTTGGCCGAATTTAGACCAAAGTTGCCGCCCACTTGGTCCTCATGGGACGAGCCTAGTGCGGACAAATTTGAGTTTCGGTGCCCTTGCGCCAATGTCGGCTAAGCTGATTAGGTAATCATGTTTTGATTCAGCGCTAAGGCACTTGCTGTCTGATTGAGCTGTTCCACATCCCCTGCATGCCTTTTCTGAA
>NZ_JBPOEU010000054.1:0-7697 GCF_051251695.1 Maritalea sp.
CGGATACATATGAGCGACTTCCGAGAACATGCAGAAATCACTTGCGAACAGCAGCCGGTACATACATATGGCCCGGTTGTTTAACCGACCCTCACGAGCGCTTCAGATCTCGACACCTTCGGAGATAGTCAGCGCATCTTCCAAATCTACCCCGAGATATCGAACAGTGCTGTCCATTTTTGTGTGTCCCAAAAGTAGTTGGACGGCCCTAAGGTTACCGGTCTTCTTGTAGATCTGCGCAACTTTTGTTCTGCGCATCGAGTGTGTGCCGTAAACGCTTGCCTCCAAGCCGATGGATTGCACCCAGTTTTTTAACATTCGGGCATATTGCCGTGTTGAGATATGTGGCCTGTCATGAAAACGCCCTGGCCATAAGAAACCGTGCCCAACCATTAAGGGTTGATGTATCCAGTCAATCAGAGATTTTCTAGTACCTTCTGTGATTTCAAACCTGACTGGTGTTTTAGTCTTGCTCTGGAGAACTGACGCTCGTTCCTTTACCGAACCAGCTGAGTAAACATCTGAAACTTTCAGTGCCACGAGATCGCAACCTCGAAGTTTGCTGTCGATGGCAAGATTAAACAAAGCTAGGTCTCGTATTGCGTTTGCAAGTTCGAGCCGCACTCGAATTGCCCAAACGTGTTTCGGCTGCAGCGGTCGCTTTTGACCAATTAGTCGGCCATTGTTCCAGGCGCGTTTTGATGGAATAATCATTGGAAGGTTGCAAGCGGACATAGCTTTGGCTCCTCATCCATACCCTCCAACCGCAGCACTCAGACATTCAGCAACGTTATATTGGGTTCTTCGATGGCATTTGGCAACTACAGTTTGGAGCCCTAGTTGCAGGTAAACTTTCAGGTTTGATCTGTCCTTGCATCCCAAAGCTGCAGTTGCGCGATTAAGCATACTTGTAGCTAAACTGTTGGAATCAGATTCACTCTCAATGTGACCTGTAATTTTGAGTGTCGAGGATCAGTTACAATATCAGACTTGTAAGCGCAGGAGCAAAATGAGATTCGGCGGAAGCCGCTGCGGCTCCTGCGGCAACGACAAAATCGCCAGCTGTTCCGACGCGCACTTGTTCGCCCCCGCGTTGTCGGTTCAACGGCTTTAAAAATGGTTTACTTCTGCTGATCAGTAAATCGAGAAACGGTTTTGGTACAGTACCGCCTACAATAATGATTTCAGGATCGACAATCATTTCAAGCGTGTTTACCAACTGTCTAAAACGGGGTGTTGCTTCATCGATCCAGTCGAGCAATGCCTGATTGCGCTGCGCGATTAGTTCGGTAATCTTCTCGTTGAGTGTTTCATCATCGATCTGCAAATTCAGATCACGGCACAAGGCGTCGATCGATAAATATCTTTCAAGGCAGCCACTTTTCCCACAAGAGCAATTTAGGCCATCAGGTTCGACAACAATGTGGCCGACTTCACCAGCGATCTCTGAACTGCCTGCAAATTTGTTTCCATTCAAGATTAAACCCGCGCCAAGGCCGATACCAAATTGAAGAAAGACAAAAGTGTCAAATGGCTTGCCTTCTCCGTGCAGGTGTTCGCCAATTGCACCAGCGGTTGCATCGTTTTCGACGATGAATGGCAAACCGATTTCTGCTGACAGCTTTTTGATATTTTTGCTGGTGCCAACTTGCTGAAAGTTGGCTAGATCATCAGGTCTGATATTTGTCTCATTGAAGGGGCCCGGTGCGGCGACACCAACACCGACAAGCTTTTTTGCTTTGGATGGATGTTCCGCGACAAATTTGTCAAAGACAGACTTGATTAGCCGATTCGCGTCGTCAATGTTCCAGTTTTTAAGCCGCTGAGACTGCTGCCAAACCACGTCACCAACCAAATCACAAACAACCGCCCTAATCGACAGTTTGTCAACATGAATGCCAATATTGAATGCCCCTGTTGGGGCCAATACTATCTTCTTGCCGGGGTGTCCACGGCCTTTAATCTCGCCATCGATTAGTTCAACTAATTCAGCTGCTTCTAGTTCAGCAACGATATATTGTATGGTCTGCCGAGATAGGGATGTAATGGTCGCAATTTCGGTTTTTGAAATCGGTGCTTGTGTGCGAATTACTTCAATAACAACCCGCAGATTATGCGCCTTTGTCCGACTAAGATTTGTCCCGGATGTGCGTAACTTTGTTTTTCTCAACTGCCCATTCCATAAATTGCGGAAGCAAATCGTAACTGAATTTCAAAAGCACGTCTATTTTGTAAAATCATTTGACAAAATAAAATTCAACGCTATTTTGTAAATAGAACTTAGTGAGGAGAGGAAAAGACAATGAAAAAATCAATACTTTTGGCAGCAGCTTCTGTCATTGCAATGAACGCTTCGGGCGCTCTTGCTGACACTGAGCTAAATGCACTCTTTATGAGCCAAGCTGCCTACAGCGAGCAAAACATCAAAGATATGACAGCCGAATTTGAAGCTGCAAATCCTGGCGTTACCGTCAATATGGAATTTGTACCATATGAAGCATTGCACGATAAAATCGTCGCTTCAGTTGGCGCGGGTGACAACGGTTATGATGTTGTATTGTTTGACGTGATCTGGCCTGCGGAATTCGCTGTCCGCGGTTTCTTATCAGATTTGTCTGCGCGTATTCCGTCAGAATTGGACGATCAGATTTTTGATGGTGCATGGACAACTGTTGAGTACAAAGGCGCTAAGTTTGGCATGCCATGGATCCTTGATACCAAGTACATGTTCTACAATACAGAAATTTTGGAAAAAGCTGGTATTGAAAAACCTCCTGCGACCTGGGACGAGTTGTTGGTACAAGCCCAAATCATCAAAGATAAAGGTTTGGTCGAGTATCCATTGGTTTGGAGCTGGTCGCAGTCTGAAGCGATGATTTGCGATTACACAACAATCTTATCGGCGTTTGGCGGCAAGTTCTTTAACGATAACGATCCTAAATCACCTGCGTTTAATAGTGGTGGCTCACTCAGAGCTGTTGAGTATATGGCTGGATCACTAAAAGATGGCCTGACAAACCCAGCATCAACAGAGTATTTCGAAGAAGATGTACGCAGGGTATTCTCTAATGGTGACGCTGCATTTGCGCTAAACTGGACATATATGAATTCATTGGTGAATGATCCAAATGAGAGTTCAGTTGCTGGTAAAGTTGGCGTTGTTCCTGGCCTTGGTGTTGAGGGCGTCTCAACTGCTTCTGCCGTAAATGGCTCAATGGGCTTAGGCATTCCGGTGAACAGCCCACACAGCAATGAGGCTTGGTCATACATTGCGCATCTCACCAACATGTCGGTGCAAGAGAAGTATGCGTCGCTTAGCCTGCCAGTTTGGAAAGCGTCTTACACTGAATCAGCAGTTGTTGATGGACAAGAGGATCTGGTTGCGGCGGCAACTGATGCGATCGCTGTGATGTACCCACGTCCATTGGTGAAATCCTACACTGAAATTTCAGGGATCTTGCAGTCGCAAATCCACGGGGCACTATTGGGTCAGACCGACGCAAAAGTTGCCATGGATGAAGCTGCAGCCCGCGTAAAAGCTGTAAGATAAACAAGACTAGGAGGAGGAATATTTATGTCTGGCATCGGAAAAAAGCATGAAAAATGGCTTCTATTGGCGCCAACTGTCATAGTCCTCCTCCTGATCACTGCAATTCCCTTTGTTCAGACCTTTCTGACGAGCTTCACCGACGCGGAAATAAGTTATGCGCCAGTTGGACCAAATTGGATTGGTTTCGAGAATTATTTTTACGCTTTGAGCGATCCATATTTCCGCGCAGCCCTGGGGCGAACGCTGTATTTCACAGTTGTTTCCGTTGGTGCAGAAGCTGTAATTGGCGTTGCCGCTGCTATGTTGCTCAATCAAAACTTCCGCGGCAGAAATCTCATGCGCGCACTGATTATTCTACCGTGGGCGGTGCCGACCATTGTGAACGCTCTGGCTTGGCGTTTGATCTATCATCCTGACTATGGCGCGTTGAATTCAATGTTGTTTCAACTCGGGTTGATTGGCGAATATCGGAGTTGGCTTGGCGACCCCGCACTTGCGCTCAACATGGTCGTTCTAGCGGATGTTTGGAAGAACTTTCCGTTAATTGCTTATGTTGCACTAGCGGCATTGCAAACAATTCCGTCGGACCTTCACAAAGCCGCTTCAATAGAAGGCGCTGGCGCATGGAAGAGATTTAGGTCCATCACTTTGCCTTGGATTTTAGGGCCACTATCCGTCGTTTTAATTCTGCGCACCATTGAAGCATTTCGTGTTTTTGACATCATTTATGTCATGACCCGAGGCGGGCCAGCTGATGGAACTAAAACCGCAAGTTTCTTTGTTTATCAGGAATATTTCAACTATCTGCGTACCGGCAGCGGGTCGTCATATGCCGTGTTAGTTGCTGTTGTGAGCGCTGTGTTGATCGCAATCTACTACAAGGGTGTAAATCGCCAATCGGGGAGTAACTAAAATGAATAGGAAGCTCCTGCATAATGCGGCCCTCTACGGTGCATCGATTGTTCTGGCATTCTTCACATTAGCCCCCCTAATTTGGCTCGTGATAATGAGCATATCCAGTCCCAAAGATTTGACGACCGTACCTCTAAACTGGGTCCCGTCCGAACTTGATTTCTCACGCTATGTCCAACTATTTGATTGGGAAGACGGGAGCGGGAAACGCTTCTTAATGGCATTGCGAAATTCAATCTTGACTTCGGGCGGCGCAACCCTTGTTGCGCTGACTCTTGCAATTCCAGCGGCTTATGCGTTTTCACGGCGGCAAGCCCCAATGCTGCTGTTATTTCTGTTTCTAGCAACAATCATGATGCCACCAATTACTTATGTTCTTCCGCTGTATCAGACGTTTGGCAATTTTGGTTTGCTCAACAACATTATCACTTTGTTGGCCGTTTATTGCGCATTGCTGCTGCCCTTTGCGGTTTGGTTGATGAAATCGAACTTCGATGTGCTACCGGTTGAGATTGAACATGCCGCCTTTATCGAAGGCGCATCCACTCAATTCACATTGCGACGGGTTGTATTGCCATTGGTCGCCCCCGCAATCGTAGCCACAGCGATGCTTTCATTCCTGGTCGCATGGGACGAGTTTTTCTATGCGCTGATCTTCACAAGTGATTTGTCATCCAAGACGTTGCCAATTGCTATTGCGGATTTTGCAGCGGGCCGAGTTACAGACTATGGAGTGATCGCGGCAGTCGGTGTTCTTGCGACTTTGCCGCCCGCAATTCTAGCTGTGTTTTTCCAACGTTTTATTGTCTCAGGCCTTGTCGCTGGCAGTGTTAAAGGCTGACCCAGAAATGGTCTTTCCCCGTACGAGGAGAATTTTAGTGTCCCATCCCATTTTGTCTGTAGAATCCCTATGTAAGAATTATGGTGACCTCAAAATCTTGCGCGACATCAATTTTGCGATTGAGCCGGGTGATTTTCTTGTGCTTGTTGGCCCATCAGGGTGTGGTAAATCCACTTTGCTTAGTTGTATAGGCGGATTGACTGAACCAACCTCAGGCCAGATTGCAATTGATGGTGCCGACATCACACATGCGGATCCGTCCAAACGCGATATCGCAATGGTGTTTCAATCCTATGCCCTGTTTCCCAATATGGATGTCGCCCACAATATAGGGTTCGGCTTGGAGGTCCGTAAAGTGCCTCAGGAAGAACGAACCGATAAGATAAACGAAGTGGCAGAGCTGCTTAAAATAACGCAACTGCTAGACCGTTTTCCCGCGCAACTCTCTGGGGGGCAGCGTCAACGCGTCGCCATGGGGCGAGCACTGGTGCGGGACCCGAAGCTGTTTTTGTTTGATGAACCATTGTCCAATCTTGATGCCAAATTGCGTGTAACCATGCGTACGGAAATTAAGCGGCTGCACGAGAGATTGGGGGCAACCATGATTTACGTCACCCACGATCAAATCGAAGCCATGACTTTGGCAACGAAGATCCTGGTGATGAAGGATGGCATCATCCAACAGGCCGGCACGCCAAAACAGATCTACAACCAGCCAGCAAATATGTTTGTTGCTGGTTTCATGGGCGCCCCTTCCATGAACCTTTGCCATGCCGACATAATGCTGACGGAAGAAGGAGCGCAAATTGCAATTTCAAGACAAAACAGTGAACCGATCATACTGACAGATTACGCGCCACCCGAGGGGCTTTTGCGATTAGACAACAAACAAGTAATTATTGGTTTGAGGCCAGAAGCTCTAACCGACCGTGCCCCTGAAACTGATGCTCCGGCACAAATGACGGAGTGTTTGCTTGATGTGGTGGAACCCGCTGGCTCGGATACGTTCGCTCAAATTGTGATGGCGGGGGCAGAAGTAACTGCACGATTGCATGGTGATATTGACGTTCGTTCTGGCAATAGATTGCCAATCTATTTTGATCTCTCAAAGATCTCATATTTTGATCCGGATACCGAGCAACGTATATGAGTGAAGTGAGTGCATTGGTGGCCGATGTTGGCGGGACCAACACAAGGTTCGGTCTTGTTGTTGAACAGGGTGGCCAGCCGACCAATTGCGTAAAGGTGCTAAATAGCAGCTATGCTTCATTTGCTGATGCTGCCATGGACTATTTGTCTACCAATAAGCAAGTTCGTCCGGCACATGTCTGTCTTTCAATTGCAGCTCCAATTCAAGGCAATGTTGTTCCAATGACCAATTGCAATTGGGTGATCGATCTCGATCGGGTCAAATCCACCGTAGGGTCGAATACGGCGGAAGCGATCAATGATTTTGAAGCGTTAGGCTTTGCGTTAAACAGACTGCCTCAAGGTAGCGCCGAGCATATTTCAGGGCCGTCAAACAAGTCTGACCCTCGGAAAATGATTGTCGGTGCTGGGACGGGATTTAATGCTGCGACATCAGTTACACTCGCTAACGGCAACTGCTATGTCTTGCCGGCAGAATGTGGCCACATGACATTGTCGGTGGAAACAGAAGTTGAATGGAAGCTGCGCCATATCTTGGCTACCAAATATACTAGAGCATCTGTGGAACGCGTCTTATCTGGCGAAGGCATTCAGGCTGCTTATCGTTTGTCTTGTGCGCACCTCTGCTGCGAAACCAAAAACTATACCTCCAAACAAGTCACTCAGGCTGCAATTGAAAAACGAGATGCCCCAAGCGCACTTGCCGTTAAGATCGTGGTGGGAGTTTTAGCTCGCACTGTTGGTGATCTAGCCTTGGTAAATTTACCCCTAGGCGGGATCTATCTTTATGGCGGCGTTACTCGCGCGCTTTCGAACTGGATAGAGCTCGCTGAGTTTAGGGAAATGTTTGAAGCAAAAGGACGTCAAACAGCATTAATGCGTGATTTTCCAATCCACATTGTTACTGAAGATAATATTGGGATTGTTGGTTGTGCGGCCTACATGGCGCAGTGCAACCCTACCTTAACACCGCATGGCTAAGTGAACCTTCAATATTCCGCTTGATTTCCTCAGGTTCAGAAACGTTTTAGGCTTTCAGAAATTGTGTGTTCGGGCCGTGATGAATGTCCGTCCTTCGCACACGAAAGGCATAAGTGGGAAATAAGAGATTCGGTCACTCAGTACACGGAGCCACCTTTCGATAATTGAAAGGTTATGTCAGCGCCCGATGTCCGCTTTAGGGAAACTAATTTGAGGCGGTCATTTTGCAGCGAAGGTCGGCTAATGGGATGTACCGGCTGCTTC
>NZ_JBPOEU010000055.1:0-7621 GCF_051251695.1 Maritalea sp.
GGTCGAACGGGCCGGTTTCGAAAGCCGTTGTGCCTTTACGGGCACCCAGGGTTCGAATCCCTGTCTCTCCGCCATTTTCTCTTCTTCGTCATTGAGATTGGCTAACACCTTGAAGGGCAAGGTGGTTTTAGCGGTTCGAAACCCTTTGTCTCGGGCATATGGGATTGGGGCGTCGAATATCAGTTTTAGGACGGTTTGTCGGTCGAGAGGTCTTTCTGTTTCCCATAGTTTCCAAGGGTTTGAGAGAAAATTCATCGCGGCTCGAAAACTTCCGTCGAAGTCGGCGGTTTTGGGCTTGGATTTTTGCAAATCTTCCGAGATCAACGCCTTTTGCGCTTCTAGCTTGTCGATTTTGGCCTCGATGGCCCGCATGGTTGCAGCGCTGCCAGTAGCAATCAGCAAATCCGCCGCTTTGCGGATATCCGCCTCTATTCGTTTCAATTCCGTTTTCTGCGCCGCATGGTGTTGGGTGAGCGTGGCGATCCGGTCGTCCCAGATGTCGCGGAACATGGCGGAGGCCATGGCGATCAGGCTGCGGTTGGGGCGCAGAGCGTGGAGTAAGGCCTCAAAACCACTCTCGACATCTTGGCGTTTGATCGATTTTCGGCGGTCTGGGCAGGCCTTTTGGAAGCATTCGTAATACGGGTAACGTTTGTTACGCCCCTTTGCCCAATAGCCCGTTATAGGGTGGTTACAGCTGGCGCAGGCGACGATACCGCGTAGGGGAAAGTCCTCGGTTTTGGTTTTGACCTGCGCTGTTGGATTGCTGTTTTCGATCTTGGTTTGAATACGTTGGAACGTTTCCCAATCAATTAAGGCAGGATGTTTACCCTGCGTGAGACCAATGCCCCATGGTTTGTAGGCATAGTAGCCTGCGTAGATTTTGTTGGTGAGCAGGTTGCGGATGCGCTGCGGGTGGATTGCGCCTTTTGCATCGCGCGCAAAGATCGGATGCGGCTCTAGAAACCGCTTCACATCTGCCTGTGTCGCAAAGCGATTGGAGGCAAACCCCTCTAGCGCTTCTTGTAAAAGACTGGCAACAGGTTCGTCGCGCTCGAGCACTTTGCCTCCACCTGCGCCTTTGACGTATCTGTAGCCAGTTGGAACCCAAAAGCAGAAATATCCGGCCTTGAGCCGTGCGGTCATGCGGTGGCGCACCTGTTCGGCGTTCTTTTGGCGATGATGTTGGCTGACTGAGGCCAGCATGTTCTCGATTAACTGGCTGTCACTGTCTTCGCCAAATTCAATCGAGGGGCTTTCCAGCTTGGCCCCGACAGAGCCAATCGCGGCGCGGAGTTTAAGGTGCGCATCGAGGTCGCGGGCCAAGCGAGAAATATCATCAATGATGACAACGGGTTCTGCATTGCGATGTTTACGCAGCCACGCCAGCATGGATTTGATCGCAGGGCGGTCAACCAAACCGCCAGAGACACCTTCGTCTTGGAAGACCTGCACGATATCATAGCCTTTGTAGGCGGCAAAATCGCGGCATCGGCTTTCCTGACTGGCAAGCCCATCCCCTTTCTTGAGCTGGGCCTTGGAGGACACGCGCGTATAAATCACGGCTTGAATGCTGTTTTGGGTCATTCTTTGGGCTCCTTGGTTTGGGATATGTGTTTAGAGTCTAGCGCAGGCAATGGGTCTTTTGGTGAGAGACTGACCTCTTGGGCTGCAAAAATATGTGGACAACCGACCTGCGTCGTCGTGGCAAAGAGATGCTCCATCGCGCCCCAGAGGGGCAACAGATCGTCATCGCTATATACAGTTTGGTCGCCCTCGGCTTTGGCCAAGGCACGATACTTGTCGTAATCTGGTGACATGAAAAACGCTTTCCTGCGCCGCCCGTTTCGCCGAGGGCGAACCTCCGGTGTCACTGGGCAGTGCAAATTTTGTGAACTGGTAAGGAAACAAAATCCGCAAACCAAAAGACCCACGGGCGCGGCAAGGGCGCAAACTGGGTCAAATTCTGGACGGATGTGTGGGAATATTGTCCTAATCATCACATGAATTCCGTTTTTTGTCGAATGTTTTTAATTGGTTGCCCAAACTATGGCGTCGGACAACCTTGATCATTATGCCGCGTCTTGTTGAACTCTCGTTGCGACTGGATATTCACGTTTGTGGTATGTTGCCGCTGGAAAGGCCATGTATAGTGGCATCCAGTTCGGGTTGCTTGCTGTGCGGGTTCCGTTTAGGCAGTCTGTCAGGATCGCGCGTTGTGCCTTGGCTGTTGCGGTGAGGTTTGCGTCTGCGGTGTCCTTGCCTGCGACCGCGCATACCATCGTGTTCAGCACCTGTTTGTCGCGGATCAGATCGAAGAAGGTCTGCTCGGGTTGCCAATGCTGGGCAACATCCGTCTCCATGTCTTGTCCCAGATCGTCGAGGATCGGGCTTGTCACGGGCAGGCTATCGGCCATCAAGAACGTCAAGATGCGCAGCACGTCTTCGTCGTTCAACACCATCAGCCGCGCCAGCATTGTGCCCAGATCGGGACGCATCACATACCAGTCGTTGCGGGTGGGTAGGATCTGCTCGACGTCAATTTCCAACAGCGCGGCAATCTCGTCACGTTCCGCTTCAAAGGCATGCTGCGCGGGGCTGGCTGCAAGGCTGTCGGCGATTTCCGGTTTGGCCGTTTTCTGCGGATCGCGCTCGACGCTCCACAGTGATGATCCTGCCAACATATGGGCCACGAGAACCCGCAAGGCCAGATCAGACCGCCCCAAGATATCAGCCCGCACGGCGGCATGACGATGCAGATCAACATAGTTCTGCGCGGCTTTGGTGAGTTCTGGTTTGGGTTGCGGTGTTGCACCTGTCTTGGGTGTCTCGCGCCGTTTGGCTTCGGCGTTGGTGATATATCCCTCGTGGAACGTCACCTCGCCTTGCGTGCTCACAGTGATAAAGACCTTGCCACCCTCGGGTTTGTCTGTGCTTGTGTGCTCCCACGTCGCAAAATAACCACCAAGCTCCATCACAATAACATCCGCCCAACCGGCACCACGATACGCCTCAACCGTCTCGGCAATGGCTGCATTTTGCTGCGGCCAGAATGCCTCGGCATCCGCAAAATAGGCCTGCTCTCCGAAGAGGTCCGCCACGACCGCCAGCCCCGATGCATCCACATCAAACAGTGCGTTTACCGTCGGAATATGCGCCCCACCAAAGAGCCAATCTTTGAGGCGCGGCCCCGTTGGCGCATAGGCCCCGTCATCCTTGACACGCGCCCACCACGCCTTTTGTTGTTTCGGCGATGCCATGGTCAAATTGCGAACATCGGCCACGGACACATCGTCGTTGCGATAGGCGGTCAGGATCGGCGCATGCAGCCGCCCGAGGGCAAGGCGTTGGTTCACCATGCGCGGCGTGATCCCAAAGGTATCGGCGATCTCATCCGCACTGCGGCCTTCTTTGATCAGCTTGGCAAAGGCCTTGTATTGATCCACCTCATCCATCGGCAGACGCTCAATATTCTCGGCCAATGAGGCCTCAATCGCGGCGGCATCGTCACCTGCTGCCATGATCAGACAGGGCAGCGGATCAATTGCACTATCTTCGGCAATGATGCGGCAGGCATTCAAACGGCGTTGCCCCGCGATGACTTCAAAGCTGCCATCAACTTCGCGCACCAAAAGCGGTTGCAGCACGCCAAGGGCGCGGATGCTGGCGACCAGATCGGCACAATCCTTTGCGCCGAACTTACGGACATTCAATGGGCTAACGGTCAGTTGGTCTAGGTCAATATGTTGCAATGTCATGATGGTGTTCCTGTTCTGATACCGATGCAAAAGCGCACCCCGAAACCCCTCTTGCGCGGGGCTTGACGGCCTGCCCTTGCCCTTCTTCCGCTTGGCTCCATTCAGATCATCCAGCGGGCTGTCCACCGCCGCGACCATACCGGTGGCTACGCGCGCATACCGTGCTGTGGTCGTCAGTTTGGCATGGCCCAGAAGCGCCTGAATGACGCGGATAAGGATTCCTTTGTTGAACCGCACGCAATCGATTGTTAGCTTTCTTCAAATTAGGCTTTGTGCTGAACGGAGACGGAAATGAAGCGGGCACTGAAAATCATGGCGACTGCGCTAGTTGTTCTCGTTGTGGGCGTCGTCGGTTATGGCGCTTTGGGATACTGGGACGCCGTCCGTCAGTCGGGTGAATATGCGACGCGCGCTGATGCCTTGATAGCTGATGGCCGAGGTCCGGACGGTCTCGACGTTGAGCGCCTTCGACAACTCGTCTTAGTGCAAGACCCCGGCTATCTGGAGCATGGTGGTGTTGATCTCTCCACTCAAGGTGCCGGGCTGACAACGATCTCTCAGTCGCTTTCCAAACGATTGGGTTTCGATGAATTTCGCCCTGGCATCGGCAAGATAAGGCAAACGGGTTTTGCTGTGGGCTTGGAGAGCCAGCTCAACAAAAATCAAATTCTCGCACTCTGGCTTGATACCGTCGAGATGGGGCGCGGTCCCGATGGATGGATGACAGGATTGTTCCTCGCAAGTGAAAGCATCTATGGCCGACCGCTCATGGAGGTCACCGATCAGGAGTATCACCGTCTCTTAGCTGTGCTAATTGCTCCTGGTCAATTCCGGCTGCTCGAAGAAGACGATGCGCTTGACGATCGCAGCTCTCGAATTGCGAGACTGGTCTTGGGAGATTGTAGCCCGGACGGTCAAAGGGATGTGTGGCTTGACGGCGGCGCATAGGACTCCGCGCAGCAAAGCCCTACTGCGGCGAACGTGAAGCAGACTTTCAAGCGAGAGGGGCGAAAGCACACTTTGTCCGCGATGCCGCCATCCAGCAGGTCAAAATGCTGCGTTAACGGGGCAATGTCTGCTTCAGGGAAGCTGCGATGCAGCGACGATAGGAACGACCAAGGTCCGGTTTGGGCCGAGGCTAACATTTCGAGCCCACATCCCTCCGTGAACCACCTATCAGTTTTCACCCGCCAACGTCTTTAACCGTCCCGCCAAAATACCCACCCCAAACCCAAGAATTATCGGGGCGAGTATCTCTATTGCGAACACTAACCATTGATATGACAGTCTTGTAATAGTTAATTCGCTACCCGCCGCTTCCTGATAAACACGTAGCGGCACTCCGCCTTGCGTGACGATCCCTTGACCAAGGCTTGTCGCGCTAGTCTGCAGCGCCTCGTCGCTTTCGATGACGATAGGTATAGGCATGAAGACCCCGCCGGTTGGTGGCGCGAAGCCGGGTCTCAAAAGAACGTCGTCGTTTTCGTCACTAACAGTGAATAACGACGTCAATGTGATCTGACGCGCACCGATGCCCACGCGCACGGACATGTCGTTCCCGCCGTCAAACACCAGCTCAAGACCATCGAGCTGCGTTGCTGTTCGTTCAATGTCGTTACGCTGTTCGTCACTCAGCTGCAGGCGGTCCAGACGATAGAAATCGTTCACACCCTCGAGATGTCTTGGCGTTGCACTCGGCCATTGCGGTGTTGTGAACGGTTGCGACGCCTCAACCTTTTCAAAGCGACAGGGCGCTAGCAAAAACTGGGCGTCCTGGTCGTAAGGTTTGAACCGCACGCGGTGCTCCCACGTTCCATTGATGCGGCGCACGACCATGATTGGTTGTAGATCAACGGGCCAGTTTTCTGTCGCGCAGTCAAACCAAACCCGCACGACATCAACGCGCGGCGTAAACAACAACTTGGGCGACTTAACCGCAACCGTCATCAACAAGCCCACTAAGATCGCTGTGACAGCGATTCTTGTTCCAATAGTTTGGCGGCTGATCTCCTCAATAACCGGATTCACAGAAACCATGCTCCCCTAGGCAACAACGTTCGGAGGGGTGATTTCTGCCACGACGGGGAAGTGATCAGAAATCTTCCAATACTCGGTACCAGCCGACGTCTCGCGGGGGACCTTACCTGGAGCTACCCAGCTTGGAGTACTTCGAGAGTAAAGTATATGGTCGATCATCACGCGATGGTAGGTATCGTTGAAAATGGGGTCAGCGAAACGGGTGGTTGTCACGCCACTGAAATCGAGCCGTGCTCGCTCGCGGTCATCCAAAGCATCGAAGAGCGCATTTCCGAGGCTCAGGCTTGGTTTCCAAACGGAACCCATCAAAGTTTCCACCCCGCTAGCATTGAGCCGCATCTCGGACGTGTCGAAGCCCGGACCATCGTTGATGTCACCTGCCACGATTAGTGGGAGTGCTGCGGAGTCAGAGAGATAGACGTCTAAAAACGCTTCTCGAATGTGGCGACACTGCGCAAGTAAACGCATACGGTTGGCATCTGCTAATTGCCACCAGCGTGACCATTCATGCGCCGCAAAGATGCCCTTCGATTTCAAGTGGAGACCCATGATGTTGAAATCTGATCCCTGAGCCGGGTGGACCGTGACCCAGAGGGGACGGCGTTCATAGCGGAACCATTCAGGCACTTTGTCAGCGCCGAGGTCTAGGAAGAACGGCTCAGTTGCAGTGTGGATCAGCCCAGCCGCAGGGTCCTCCACATCCGTAGTGGTCATTGGCGTGTCCGCAAATTTTCCACGATCTGTTCTGAGGGCGATCCCGACGCATTGAGTAGAGGTGTTTTGACGTGAGTTGTCAGGGGCTGATGGAAAGCGGGAACGCTGGATGTAGACAGCCCACTCTGCATCCGAGATGGAGGCCATAAGGATTTTCAAATCCTCGGTTCGATCAGGACCTTCGACAATCAGCAGGATGTCCGGGTCTAAGTCGGCAAGTCCTTCGCGCAGCAAGGCTATGCGTTCTGCGACTGTGGGACCTTCGTTTTCCCATGGTGGACGAGGTCCGCGGACATTTCGGTCACCCTGTTTGAGTGCGCCTGCATTGCTGTCAACAAGGTCGTTAAGCCATTCCATGTTCCAAACAGCGAGTCTCATTATCTCAGCCTCCGTGTAGCCCCGATTGAATATTACGTTTAATCTAACACAGTTTTGTAAAACTTGGCGCTGAGAGTGGGTATTTAAATTGGAATGCGAAGAAACCCAATTCTGAGACTATTCAAATAGTCGTTTTGAGGTGCCCCTATCCGTATGTGTTTCTGAGTGCTTTACGCGCTGAAGGATAGATAAGTTGGAGCGACAAATATTTGGTCCATCAACCGCAATTTTCCCATTGTTTTTGAACTCGTGTCGAAAGCCCAAACATTGATTAAGGAGTTTTAGATGGCCAAAGGAGACCAACCTGATTTCATCGGAGAGAGGGATGCAACGGGAGAGCGGAGCGTCTCCCTTGCCACGAAGTGTTGGAGTCTGCCAACACACATCTTGCGAGTGCCGAAGGTACTCGTTTGCAGTTTACAGTTTAAGTGTTCTGCAATCGGTCACACACCTAGGCATGCGCGCTTTAAACGGAAGGGGCTTGGGCAAACATACCTAAATAATTATCCAAGCCGGCTCAAAGCCGCTGTTCATTGTTGAAATGGCAAAGGTTGGCTTTTGGTTGAATTGTCCCGCTGCAATTGTATTTGTTACGCCCTGCAAACATGCGTGGCGCGCTGCAATTGCGGCGGGCATTTGTGTGAACGTCTACTGTGTGAGGCGGTTTCAACCGGTCGACGCAACACTTTAATCTTTAGGAAGAGATGGAGTGTGCCCAATGAAGTATCGTCGCC
>NZ_JBPOEU010000056.1:0-7451 GCF_051251695.1 Maritalea sp.
CCACGCAAAACGCTCAAATACGAAACACCGGCAGAGCGTTTTAAAGTATGTGTTGCATCGATCAGTTGAACCCACCGGGTAAAGCGACCAAACTCAGAAATTGTATAATTTCCGAAATGGGCGGAAAGCAGCCGTTGAAGGAACGAATTGGCCGTAGTGCCGAGCCAGAGTCGCATCCTGATCCAGACTCAATTTGCACTTCTAACACTCTGTGATGGGTTTCTAGAAAAAACGAACCTCGGCTAACCGCTCAAATTTGACAGGGCGATGGCAACGGTTCCGATTTCGGTTCGGTTCGGTTCCACATGCTAGGGAATTGCATTCCCCTATATTTCTACTCATCGCTTACGCCATGTACCAGCATGCCGCCTGAACCAAGATTGTACAAAATCGCCATAATTTTTGTCAAATTGCTTCATTCTTCTCAAAAAAGTACAATTATCATATAGAAATCTATTAGACGACAGTGCATTTTTAATCTGATGATTGGCCCCAGGTGCATGATGCGCTCGCTTTAGGGAGGAAATAATGACTTTACTACACAAATCCGCGTTGGGACTTGCACTTGCTGCTTCCACCGCCTTTTCTGCCTCGGCAGCAGAACTTACAATTGCGATTGTGAACAACGGTCACATGATCAATATGCAAAAAGTTGCTGAAGCATATACAAAAGATACTGGCGTCGAACTCAAGTGGGTTTCGCTCGAAGAAGGTGTGCTCCGTGAGCAGGTGACATCGGATACTGCCACTGGCGGTGGTCAGTACGATATTATCAACATCGGCATGCAAGAGGCCCCTATTTGGGGAGCTGCTGGATGGATCGAGCCGCTAACTTTCGGCGCTGCATATGACATCGATGATATGTTGCCTGCAATGCGCAACGGCTTGTCGCATGAAGGAACGCTTTACGCTGCACCGTTCTACGGCGAATCTTCAATGGTCATGTACCGTAAAGACCTAACCGACGCTGCTGGCGTTACAATCGCGGACAACGACAGTTGGGACAACATCAAAGCAGCAGCTGCCGCGATGCATAACCCAGATGCCGGCGTATATGGCGCTTGTTTGCGCGGGAAACCTGGCTGGGGCGACAACATGGCGTTCGTCACCACCATGGTGAATTCCTTCGGTGGCGCTTGGTTCGATAAAGACAGCCGCCCAACGATCGACTCTGACGAATGGCGCGATGCAATCAACTTCTATGTTGATTTGCTCGGAAACTACGGCCCTCCTGGATCAGAAGGCAATTCATTCAACGAAATCCTTGCGCTTTATAACGAAGGCAAGTGTGGCATGTGGATTGACGCGACAATCGCGGCGTCATTCTTGAAAGTCGAAGGCGTTGCTTATGCGCAATCACCAAACGCAGGCAACCCGGTCGGTGCTAACTGGCTTTGGGCTTGGGCAATGGCAGTTCCTGCTGGCTCACCAAACGCGGAAGAAGCTCAAAAATTCATCGAGTGGGCGACTTCTAAAGACTACATCAAAGCTGTAGCGGACCACCCAGACTTTGGCTGGGGATCTGTACCAACAGGCACTCGTGCTTCGACTTACGCATATCCTGAGTTTCAGGCAGTTGCGGACTTCGCCTCTGCTGAAATGGCAGCCATCGAATCTGCAGCTCCTGCAGCGACCGACTTGAAGCCTTACATAGGTGTACAGTTTGCCGCAATCCCTGAGTTCCCAGAAGTTGGCAGTGCAGTTGCTCAAGAAATAGCAGCAGCTCTATCAGGCGCTAAGTCGGTTGATGATGCTCTCAAAGCGTCGCAAGCAGCAGCCGATGCGATTATGCGTGAAGCAGGCTATTACGAATAGTCAGGCCAAACCAAACTGGGGCCCCAAATGCATAATCGGGGCCCCAATTCTTATATTACTCGGCAAGTTGAATAGATACTGTGACCTCAATTCAAAGTATCTTTGCCACATTGAAGTCATTCGCAGAGCAAGGTTTATATACAATGTCCAAAAGAACGCTACCTCGCTTACTTCAAACACCAGCAGTGGTGCTCTTGTTGATTTGGATGTTGATCCCGCTGTCAATGACCTTGTATTTCTCGTTTATTCGCTACGTTTTGAACAATTTGCGTCGCCCGGAGTGGACGACCCCGAATCTTAGCAATTGGCGCGGTTTTGGAAACTACGAGTACGTTTTATTTTCTGCTAAAGACTTTTGGTTTGCTGTGCAAAACAGTGTCTTCATAGTCAGCAGTGTTATCGTTGTGACAGTCGTTCTGGGGCTTGCTATTGCAGTGCTGATCAATAGGTCTTTTCCAGGCCAAGGCATTGTCCGCGTTTTACTGATTTCCCCATTTTTCGTTATGCCTGCGGTCAATGGAGTATTGTGGATCAACATGATCCTTGATCCCGTTTTGGGCCTTAACGGGCTGGCTGTTAACAGCATAAATGATGTGGTGGCCGGCCTGCGGGACTTTCCACTGCTTGGCTGGTTTTTCTCAGCATGGCCCGTTTTCGAACCCATGTCCTTCCGCGCAACCCAAACCTCTGCTTACGCTGTGATTGTTATGGTTGCATGGCAGTGGACGCCATTTGCTGTTTTGATTTTCATGACCTCGTTGCAATCCGAAGATCAGCAGCAAAAAGAAGCCGCAATTTTGGACGGCGCAAATGCTTGGTCGCAGTTTAGAAACTTGACAATTCCGCACTTGGCTCGACCAATCGCAATTGTGGTGATGATCCAATCAATATTCCATCTCTCGCTTTATGCCGAGATCGAAATCGTTAGCCGTGGCAACGGCAACAAAAACTTGCCGTATCTGATTGGCGAGTTCACGTCCAATAACATTGGTGCTGCAAGTGCAGCTGGTATTTTTGCCGTCATATTAGCCAACATCATAGCAATCTTCTTGTTGCGGATGGTCGGCAAGAGCTTGATGGATTGAGGGAATAAATCATGGCAATCGTCGCGCATAAATCAAAACTTGGTGAAATCTTCTGGCCACTGTTGGCTTGGGTTATTGCACTGATCTTCTTTTTTCCAATTTTTTGGATGGTATTTACGAGCTTTAAAACTGACGCTGATGCGGTGAAGCCAGAGAACCTATTTGTCTTCAAACCGACGCTAGATAACTATCTCAATATGACTGATAACTACGATTATTGGCGCTTCGCGACTAATTCGGTGATCACCTCAGTTTTTGCGACCAGTTTTGCCCTGTTTGTTGGCGTCCCCGCAGCTTATGCTATGGCTTTCAACCCTAGTCGGCACACCAAAGATATTCTCGTTTGGATGCTATCTACCAAAATGCTACCAGCAGCCGCAGTTCTCTACCCGATGACATTTTTGACAAAAAACTTCCTTCAGATTTACGACACGCACTTCTTGGTCATCTTGGTGCTTTGTCTCATCAATCTACCGATTGTGGTGTGGATGCTTTTCACTTACTTCAAGGAAATCCCGAAAGAGATCATTGAAGCGGGTAAAATGGATGGCGTTAGCACTTGGGGAGAAATCAAAGACATCCTGATCCCACTAGCTTGGGGCGGCGTCGCCTCAACAGCTTTGTTGTGTTTCATATTTTGTTGGAACGAAGCCTATTGGACCGTTCGGCTAACCACAACGGAAGCAGCAACTCTCTCAACTCTGATCGAAGGTAACCGGGCACCTGAAGGGCTGTTCTTTGGACGCTTGTCCGCAGTTTCCACAGCAGCTGTTGCACCAATCGTCATATTGGGATGGTTCTGTCAAAAACAGCTTGTTCAGGGTTTGACATTTGGAGCAGTGAAATGAGTTCCAATCAAACCATATATCCTCGAAGCGTCATCGTGCAGCCAAACGACAATACCGCTGGCTCTGGGTTAGTCTCATTATGTCGATAATCCAGGCTGAAGTTGAGTATGTTGATCGCGCTACCGAAACCATCCGGTATCTAGAACACGGCTGGCCCACGGACCTGTGCCGGTGGCACAGTCACGCTGAATATGAACTTCATATCGTAACCGAAACACGCGGCAAGGCGTTTGTCGGCGACTATATTGGCGAATTTTCGCCCGGTGCATTGTTCATGACAGGCCCACACCTGCCGCACAACTGGATCACGGACGAGTTGGACAACCCCCAGCCGGTAAAAATCCGCGACATGCTTATTCAATTCAGCCAAGAAAGCATTGACGGCTTAGCTTTAGCTTTTCCTGAATTTAGAGAAATGGAAGCCATGTTTGAGTTGGCCAAGTCCGGCATAGAGTTCACCGGCTTTAATCCGACATTTGCACGTGGACACTTTGAGCGTATTCGAAATACACGAGGTGCTGAGCGCATTGTGGCATTCCTGCGCTTTTTGGTTCGCGTGAATGAACATGCGGAGAAGAAACCATTGTCAGTAGCCGGCATAATTCAGCCTGAAGGTAGTTCAAAGCAAGCTCGAATTGCTGAAGTCGTGGATCATATTACGGGAAACTTCTCAGAAGAAATTTCGGTCGAAATCGCCGCCAATATGGCAGCTATGAGTCCGCCTGCATTTTCTCGAAACTTCCAGCGTATTACCGGCAATAAATTCGTAGAATTCGTGAACCGCGTGCGCATCAGCCAAGCGTGTTTCATGCTTTACTCGACTGACGATCAAATCTCAGCGATCTGTTTTGAAGTTGGCTTCCAAAACCTTGCAAATTTCAATCGTCACTTCCTGAAAATGAAGGGCATGACGCCTAAGGAGTTTCGAGAGACAGCGTTGCGTGAGCTTGCCCCAAAAGACGAGGTAAAAGCATGAGCTTGAACCAAAGCAACCCCGACATCACTCAGCCGTTGGCAACAACCTATGACCAAGCACAATGTGCCATCGGCGTCGTTCATGTTGGTTATGGAGCTTTTCATCGCGCTCACCAGGCTGTTTACATCGATGATTACATGCAGAGGAGCGGCGACCTCCGTTGGGGGATAGCTGCCGTAAATCTTCGTCCTTCAGAAACGTTAGCTTTTCAGTCAGCCCAAGCCGAAAAAGATGGATATCTGCTCAAAACAACCAACTCTGAAGGTCAACGAGAATTCAGGCTGGTCCGCCCACATTGTGCATTTGCTGACTGGTCAAGCCAGCCAGAAGATGCGGAGGCATTGATCAGCCAACGCAATGTTCATGTCGTCACAATTACAGTGACTGAAAGTGGATATTACCTGAAAGATGATTGGTCCTTGAATTTGCATCACCCCGTAATCTTGGCAGAGCTCACTGGCAAGGCGTCGGTCTCCGTATATGCATTTCTATACCAATCATTGCAGCGTCGCCTCGCAGAGAATGGACAACCGCTGAACATATTGTGTTGCGATAATATCCGTTCCAATGGACGCATGCTACAAGCCAACTTCCTTAATTATCTCGAACATTTAGGTGAGATCAATCTCAGGAACTGGGTTGCTGATAATGTCGCTTTTCCATGTTCAATGGTCGACCGCATCACTCCTCGTTCTTCGGATAATTTGAGAAAAGAGATTGCCGATCTTTTTCCTCACAAGCAAAACAACGCAATCCAAGCAGAGAGCTTTAAGCAGTGGGTGCTTGAGGACAGTTTCAAAGCCCCAATGCCGAACCTTACACTATCGGGTGTTGAAATTGTTTCTGATGTGGATCCGTATGAAGAGGCAAAAATCCGCATCCTGAACGGCGGACACACAGCACTTTGTTACCTTGGTGTTTTGGCAGGACACACCACGTTTGATCAAGCATTTAAGGACCCGAAATTGCGTGCGGTTTTTGATGGTTTCGAAATTGGCGAAGTTCTGCCCGGGTTGGATATGGAATTGCCGTTTGATAAGCGTGCATATTTGGCAGAAATTGCTGCTCGGTTTTCCAACGAAGTAATTGCCGACCAACTGGAACGTATCTGCATGGATGGCTATTCGAAAATGCCCATATACATTCTCCCCAGTATAACAGCTTGTTTTCAACAGAACATAGTTCCCCGGCACGCAATTCATTGCATCGCGAGTTGGTATGTCTACGCTCGACGCTATGCGAATGGCGAAATACCAATACACTATCATGAACCATATTGGGACCAACTCAATCCATTGCTCGCCAAAGGCGCCGAAGAAAGCTTTGCGCGCACAAAAGAACTTTGGGCGAATGTACCAGATGATTATCCCCAATTTGTAACCGAACTTGTTGCAGCAATTCAAGAAATGGAATTGAAATGGCCGGCTTAACGATTAGAAATGTAATCAAAAAATACGGAAACACTCAGGTCATGCATGGTGTCGACTTAGACATTGAAGATGGCGAGTTCATCGTATTTGTTGGCCCTTCAGGCTGCGGAAAATCAACATTGTTGCGCATGATCGCTGGGCTAGAGGACTTATCGGGCGGCGAAATCTCCATTGGCGACCGTGTGGTAAACGAAGTACCTCCGTCTAAACGCGGTGTCGCGATGGTGTTTCAGACCTACGCGCTTTATCCGCATATGACGGTGTTTAACAATATGGCCTTTGGCCTAAAGCAGGTCAAAACGCCTCCGGCTGAAATTGATCGTCGTGTAAACGAAGCCGCCAAGATACTCGAAATTGAGGACTATTTGGATCGAACGCCTCGGGCTCTATCTGGCGGGCAACGCCAGCGTGTTGCCATCGGGCGCGCCATTGTCCGCGAACCCGAAGTTTTCCTTTTTGATGAACCGCTTTCTAATCTGGATGCGGCACTGCGCGGTCAAACTCGGCTAGAAATTGCGCGTCTACACGAGCGTCTTGGGTCGACAATGATCTATGTGACCCACGATCAAGTTGAAGCCATGACACTTGCCGACAAAATTGTTGTGCTACGCGGAGGGCGTGTTGAACAAGTGGGCCGACCAATGGACCTTTATGAAAAACCACAAAATCTATTTGTGGCGAGTTTCATCGGTAGCCCCTCAATGAACTTTTTTGAAGCAGAAATGTCAGAAAACGGTGTTTCAATTGGAGGGGCAAATCCAGTCTCAACAAGCAAGCTCGACAAGGCCGCTGTAACGGTTGGCGTTCGACCCGAACACCTCATTTTGTGCCCACAGGCGGAAGCTGCCCTCTCTGGCAAAATTGATGTAGTTGAACAATTGGGCGACCACGTTCTTCTTCACATGGCGACAAATGATGGTCTCGAATTCGTCGCAAAAATGGAGAAAGCCCCGACATTATCAAGAGGAGAAGTTCTCCACTTCAAAGCCAAGGAAGATACCATACATCTCTTTGATAAAAGTTCCGGCATTAGGTTGGACTAGAAGGCGTTGAATTCGAAGTGTATCGCAAAAGTCGAAGTCATACTTGCATTGTACCCTATGATTCCTGGTCGAGATCTAAAGACGACGGTCAACCATATCGTTTACGCGGAGCCCCGAACACAGTTCTAGGTCTGTCAATGACGGGACGCCCAGTTTCGAAAGCACGAAGCTCCGACATCATTTTGCAGCGAAGGTCGGCTAATGGGATGTACCGGCTGCTTCCCCCGATGGGTTAACCTGTGAGGGTTACCTCA
>NZ_JBPOEU010000057.1:0-7414 GCF_051251695.1 Maritalea sp.
GCTTCATACCGTCAAACTGTCCGTGAGTTGAGCGCCCTTGATGATCGTGAATTGAACGATCTTGGCATTTCTCGTGGTGACATTCAGCCTTTGGCTCGCGAGCAAGCTTCTCGCATCTAAGTGGGTTCCACTTAACAAATGATCCTCCCAGTTTTAAACACCCGCGCTTCCAATTGAAGCTGCGGGTGTTTTGTATTTGATATCATTTTTAGTTGCTCAAGCTGGGCAATGAATGTATGTGCGAACACATGACAGATCATTCAAAAACTATTCACATTGTTGGCGGCGGACTGGCCGGTTCTGAGGCTGCTTGGCAGGCCGCGAACATGGGCGCGCACGTCGTGTTGCATGAGATGCGGCCAGAGCGCAAAACTGACGCCCATCAAACAGACGGACTGGCCGAGCTTGTATGCTCCAACAGTTTTCGATCAGACGATCACGAATATAATGCTGTGGGTGTGCTGCACGAAGAAATGCGCCGTTGTAATTCGTTAATTATGCAATCTGCGGATAAATGCAAACTGCCGGCCGGCGGTGCCCTTGCTGTAGATCGTGACGTATTTTCTCAGGCAGTTACTGAGGCGCTCGAAGCCCATCCTAATATTACGATAGAGCGATCTGAAGTTGCAGGACTTCCACCAAAAGAGTGGGAAAACGTCATCCTTGCAACCGGCCCCCTTACCTCGCCTGCATTGGCTGAAGGTATCCAATCGATTACGAATGCCGACTCATTGTCGTTTTTTGATGCGATTGCGCCGATCATTCACAAAGACTCTATCAATATGGATATTGTCTGGGCTCAATCTCGGTATGACAAGGCTGGACCAGGCGGCACTGGTGCGGATTACCTGAACTGCCCGATGAATGAACAACAGTATAACGACTTTATCGACGCGTTGTTGGGTGGTGAAAAAACTGAATTTAAAGAATGGGAAGATGTTCCCTATTTCGATGGCTGCTTGCCCATTGAAGTGATGGCGGAACGCGGACGCGAAACATTACGCTTTGGTCCCATGAAACCTGTTGGCCTGACCAACCCAAGAGATCCAGACGTTAAATGCCATGCTATTGTGCAGTTGCGTCAAGATAATGCGCTGGGCACGCTTTGGAACATGGTTGGTTTTCAAACCAAACTGAAATATGGCAACCAAGCAGAAATCCTACGGATGATACCGGGATTGGAAGATGCCCAGTTCGCTCGTCTGGGTGGCTTGCACCGCAACACGTTTTTGAACTCACCTGAACTTTTGGACGAACAACTTCGACTGAAAGCCGACCCTCGGCTTCGGTTTGCTGGCCAGGTGACCGGCGTTGAAGGTTATGTTGAAAGCGCAGGTTTGGGCCTTGTTGTTGGGCGTTTGGCTGCTGCCGATGCGTTGGACCAAGAATTATCGCCACCTCCGGGCACCACAGCGATGGGCGCACTTGTCCATCACATAACTGGTGGGCATTTGGCGGACGAAACAAACGGCATTAAATCATTTCAACCGATGAATGTGAACTTTGGTTTGTTCCCCCCCGTCGAAAAACCAGCAAAACCGGAAGGTCATGTTGGACGCTGGCGTGGACCGGACAAAGCGAAAGCCAAAAAGCTACTTATGAGCACCCGTGCTCTAAAGGATATCGAAAGTTGGGCGTAGCAATTTGCCCCTTCGATGATCGTTTTTGATCAGTTCCGAATAGAATAAAACATCATCGCAACGAGTTTGCGCCAATCAGAATATCCATTGCTCGATGCAAATGGTTGGCTCAATCGTGACTTCAAATGTTTTACCTGCAGATTTACGACTGAACTTGATGCGAATGCGGGACGCACATCTTTAGGTAACGGCTCGATGGCAAGCTCGGCTTGCTGCAAGTGTGTGGTGGCAGCTTCCAGGTGCGCTCTAGCTGCTTGTGTCATTTCATCGCTGGTTTGGCCTGCAAGGACTTGTTTGTCTGAAAGACCAAACGACGAAAAAACACTGATTGGCAGATATATCTGGCCTTTTGCAGCATCGCGCCCGAACGAAAACAGTCGATCAATGTAACACTTTGCAACACCGAGATGTCCGGCGGCATCTGCAAAAAGTGTGGGATCCGTGTCATCTGGGGCCAACATCATCGCCATAAACTGGTAAATCGTGGCGCGGGTTTCGCCCGCATATCCTTCGAACTGATTTACATCGGTCATCGGGTCATCATAAAGATCAAACCGATGTGCGGCGATCATGCGCTTTAGTGGCACAATGGGTAAATTGTGCGATTGGATTGCATTGAGCAAGCCATCAGCCACAGGATTTGCACGCACCGCACCATGGCCTTTGCCATCCAACGCATCATGCCACCATTGCAGCCGAATTTCACCCGGCGTTGGTTCTGATACACGCTGGCGAACCATATTTAGTTCTGCACTGAACGCTAACAATGCTTGGGCATCAGCGCGAATATGCTCAGGTAAAAATAATGTCGTAAGGTAGTCTTCACGCGCCAACTTGTTCAACTCATCGGCGACATGCTGCTGCGTTGGATCTACCATTTGCTATTTCACCCGGTCGACAGCGATAAACCCTGCTGAAACGGCACGTTTTTCTGCCATCAGTACGTTGTAGGTGCGAACAGCTGCCCCAGTGCTCATGGGCTCTAGAATGATGTTATTATCGCGAAATTTCTGACGAACGCTTTCGTCAATAAACGCAATGTCGTCGCCTGTACCGAGCAAAAACACGTCGATCTCATCTTTGTTCTCAAAAACCAGAGAGAAATCCGCATTCTCAATTTCAGAGATATCGCCGATATCCCATTTTTGCATACCGCTGGGCAAACAAAACATGGACCCAACATGTGACATATCGGCAAAGCGGAACCCACCGTTGCCATAAGCATCGATGGGTACCTGATATTGGTAAAATCCGTTTGCGATTTCAGTCACGTTCTATACGGAAGCGCCGTCTGCGCGCGTCTCTTTCTTTTCTTCAACTGCACGCGAGGTGAGTTTGAAGTTCATTAACAGTGGAGACGCGACGAAAATTGACGAATATGTTCCGACCAACACGCCCCAAGCCATTGCAAATGTAAAGCTTCGGATAACCTCGCCACCGAAAACAACCAGTGCAGCTAGCGCAAGAAGTGTGGTGACCGATGTCAAAATCGTCCGGGATAAGGTGTGGTTGATCGACATATTGAGTAGATCAGAAATCAACATTTTTCGATATTTTCGTAGGTTTTCGCGCACGCGGTCATAAACCACCACGGTATCGTTGAGCGAGTACCCGACAATTGTCAAAATCGCAGCAATTGATGCCAAGTTAAACTCGAACCCTGTGATGGCGAACATGCCAATGGTCAGAATAACATCGTGAACTAGGGCAGCAACCGCCCCCAACGCAAACTGCCATTCGAACCGCAGCCAAATATAGCCAAGAACAGCCAAGATCGCGGCAATCACCGCTAGCGTTCCTGTTTGTGCCAATTCGCCGGAAACAGTTGGCCCCACCACTTCGGTGCGACGCACTTCATAGTCCGCCTTGATTTCATCGACGACTTTGCCAACAGCTTCTTGTTGAGCTGTGTCGCCACCGTCTTGGGTTTCGATGCGGATCAATACATCTTTGACGCTACCGAACTCTTGTACCTGAACGTCCCCAAGTCCAAGCGCGCCAACGCGCTCGCGAATGTCACCAATTTGAGCTTCGCCTTCAATGGCTTGCACTTCAATTGACGAGCCACCCTTAAAATCAATCCCTAGATTTAGACCTTGAGTAAAGAACAGCCCAATGGAGCCGGCCAGCAGAACTGCAGAAAATACAAACGCGATCTTTTTGCGGTCCATGAACTTTAAATCTGTGCCGTCAGGCAACAAATGCAGAAGGTGAATTTTGAGCTCTTTCGGGCGTTTCCAAGCGAACCAACGTGCTATTTGGAACTGTGAGAGCAAATAGGCGGTGAACATTGTCGTGACGATACCAATCGCCAATGTCACAGCGAACCCGCGAATTGGACCAGAGCCTAAGAAGAACAGGATCACTGCCGCAATCAAAGTGGTTACGTTCGCATCTACGATTGTAGCAAATGCGCGTTTAAAACCGGCCTCGATGGCCTGAACGACTGATCGTCCTGCGCGTTTTTCTTCACGGATACGTTCGAAAATCAAAACGTTCGCGTCAACAGCCATACCAATGGTCAAAACGATACCCGCGATACCCGGCAACGTTAATGTCGCGCCAAGCATAGACAGAACCCCCATGACAAGGAAAACGTTTATGATCAAAGAGATATTGGCAAAAACACCAAATACGCCATATGCAGCAAGCATAAAGGCAATCACCAATAAGCCGCCAACAAGCCCGGCAATTTGTCCGGACTGAACACTGTCAGCACCAAGGCTCGGGCCCACCGAACGTTCTTCGATGATGTCCAATGTGGCTGGCAGGGCACCTGCGCGCAGCAACACGGCCAAATCGTTGGCACTTTCTGCGGTAAAGTTACCCGTAATTTGGCCAGAACCACCTGGAATTGAGGTTTGAATTGTTGGTGCTGTAATCACTTGGTCATCAAGAACAACTGCGAATCGTTGTCCGATGTTAGCGCCTGTCAACTCCGCGAAGACCACAGCCCCACGCGTATCGAAGCGGAATGTAACAATTGCAGCACTCGACTGAGAATCAAAGCCGGGTTGCGAGTCGACTAGTGATTCCCCACCGATGGAGACGTCTTCCATCAACAGTTCATCCCCACCATCTTGGCTTGGCAAGATCATCGTGCCCACAGGAAGCCCCTGCACACGTGCTTGAGCCGCGGTGATTGTTGGATGAACCATATGGAACGTCAAACGCGCTGTGCGTGAGATAAGCTCTTTTAAGCGCTGCGAGTCGTCAAACCCGGGCACCTGCACCAAAATGCGGTCTGTACCCTGGCGCTGAATGGTAGGTTCTGTTGTGCCAAGCTCATCAATCCGGCGACGCACAACTTCGATTGACTGGGCAACGACAGAAGAAAGACGTTCTTCAATGCCCTCATCGGTCAATTGCATTGTCAACTTACCGTCAACGGTTTCGCCAAAACTGATTTCGCTTACGCCACCAATACCACCAATAACGGTTGAAATCGGCACATCCAATTCTTGCAGAGCTGTTTTTGCAGTCTCGAACTGGGCTTGGTCCGTCAGCTCAATTGTGAGCAACGTGCCATCAGTTTTGATGATGTGGCCAATGGCATTGTCATTGGCCAAAAGCGAACGCGCCTCACGGCGCAATTCCTTCACCCGTTCGGTTACCAGTTCTTCTTTGTTTACCTGCAACAGCAAGTGTGAACCGCCCTGCAAATCGAGGCCCAAAACAATTTGCTGTTTTGGCATCCAATCTGGCAGCGCTTCAACTGTCTGCGGCGACACAAAGTTTGGTAGCGTGAACAAGATACCCGCAAGTGAAACCAAAAGGATCAATGCGGTACGAACGGGAGAGAATTGCAACATGAGCGGGTCAGATCTTCTTGTCTGTTAGCTATTATTTCTTAGCGGTTTTATTGTCGTTTACTGGTTCCGCCTTCGTGCGAACATCAGCAATCATCGAACGGACAACTTTAACCCGGACGTTTTCGCCCAGCTCAACTTCCAATTCGCCGCTATCTTCTTTGACGCGAACAACTTTACCAATTAGTCCGCCACTTGTGACGATGGTATCGCCGCGACGAACAGCGTCGAGCATGTTCTTTTGCTCTTTGACGCGTTTTTGCTGTGGCCGGATAATCAAGAAATAGAAAATCGGGATAATCAGCAAGATAGGCATCAAGCTTGTTAGATAATCGGCGGCACCTGGTGCAGCAGCTTGTGCAAAAGCTGGGGTGACAAACATACGGATACTCCTTAGATCGACTTTTAAACCGTTCACATTTGCATTTAAATGAGAATAGCCTAAATCGTCGCATTATTGGTCTTAGATCGTGCGGGAATATATAGGCGCTATTTCCCAAATGCAAAGGCTTAGGCGACAAATCGCTCAAAGAATGGACATTAAATGAAGAAGAAACACCTCTTAAGAGATATTGCGCAGTCCTTGGCGGTTCTTGCAGGCCGAGATTTCGGCGAAAAGTCCGAATTGACCAACGCGAATGCCTACCAATGGGACGGGCAAAGTCAAAATTTGCTCGCCGTTGATAAAGTCAATTACGTCGATTTGTCGCTTTTGCTCGGTATTGAGTCTCAAAAAGCAACATTGCTTGCCAACACCGAGCAGTTTACACGGGGGTTTGGTGCCAACAATGCACTGCTTTGGGGTGCCAAAGGCATGGGCAAAAGCTCAATCGTTAAGGCAATACATGCCGATATTATATCCCGCTCCGACTCAGAAGACGGGTTTGAACGTTTAGTATTGGTTGAAATCCATCGCGAAGACATTCAGACGCTGCCTGCACTTATGCGCAAGTTAAACGATTTAGAGGCGAAGTTCTTGGTCTATTGCGATGACTTGTCGTTCGACAAAGAAGAAATGGACTATAAAGCGCTCAAATCAGTACTTGATGGCGGGCTTGAGGGCAGACCCGCAAATGTGTTGTTCTATGCCACGTCAAACCGTAGGCATTTGATGCCCCGCGATATGGTGGAGAACGAAACACGGGCGGCGATTCATTCCAATGAGGCAATTGATGAAAAAGTCTCACTCTCAGATCGATTTGGTTTGTGGCTAGGGTTTCACAATTGCAACCAAGACACCTATTTGGAAATGATCCGGCATTATTGCGCCCATTATGGCATTAGCGTTGAAAGCGAAGAGTTACGGTCTGATGCAATTGAGTGGGCCGCTACCCGTGGGGCGCGATCAGGCCGTGTCGCCATTCAGTTTGTTCGTCAATTGGCCGGAAAAAAGGGCCAGTCGCTAAGTTAGCGGCTGACCCTCATAATTTTGCAGAACAGCTTGGTTTAGCTAGCCAATAGCGGCATCGGATCAACCGGTGTCGCGCCTTGGCGTAGTTCAAAGTGCAACTGTGGACGGCTTACTGCGCCAGTCATGCCGGCTGTGCCAATTGAGTCACCCCGGTCCACATAAGTGCCTTTGGCGACCGTGATGTCTTTTAGGTGCGCATAAGCTGATACATAACCGTTGCTGTGTTTAATCAAGATCAAATTGCCGAACCCTTCCACCGCGCTGCCGACATAGATCACTTGACCATTTTCCGCCGCGCGAATTGCAGCACCTTCAGGCACTTCGATGTTCACACCGGTGTTTTTCGAACCGCGGAAATCGGTGATCACCCGGCCCTTAACAGGCCAGCGGAACGAACCAGCTACCGATTTTGGTGTTTTAGCGACTGATGCTGTTGTGATTGGCGCTTCAGATTTTGTTGCCGTCGGCGTCACTGGCTTCAACTCAGTTGTCGTTGTTTTTGGCTTTGCAACAGCAACTTTTAAGTTTGACGGACGCGCGATCGGTGTTGGAGC
>NZ_JBPOEU010000058.1:0-5832 GCF_051251695.1 Maritalea sp.
TGCTTCTCCTAATTTATGAGGTAACCCTCACAGGTTAACCCATCGGGGGAAGCAGCCGGTACATCCCATTAGCCGACTTACGTCGTGATTGATGTGTTTTGGCTTTTTTCAAGCACAAGGTGGCCAATTTGATATAGAAAATTGGAGAGCATACAGAATATAAAATAACGTAGCCTGATCGCGCCTCGCACTGAGATGTCTTGAAGACTAAGCAAACTTCTGTTACCAAACCTCCTAGTTCTCAGGGCGGGGTGAAACTCCCCACCGGCGGTAAGCAGGTTCGACCTGTAAGCCCGCGAGCGCCTTGCATCGTATTGCAAGGGTCAGCAGATCAGGTGAGAAACCTGAGCCGACGGTCATAGTCCGGATGGAAGAGAATGTGTATCCAATTTCGCTTGGCGGAAGGGGTGCGCGCATTCGCCTTGGGTGACGTGTCGTAAACTAAGGAGATAGCAATGACGCACACCTGATATGCTTTCATAAAAGCAAACTGGCATTCAGATATCGTTGATCGCGCACTGGAAGGCTTCCAGCAGATCATCCCCATTGATCATATTGACGTGTTCGACGTTCCTGGTGCATTCGAAATGCCTTTGGTTGCACGCGACTTGGCAAAAACCGGAAAATACAGCGCAGTTATAGCCGCCGCATTTGTTGTAGATGGTGGAATTTATCGCCATGAGTTCGTGGCTCAGTCTGTCGTTGGCGGGTTGATGCAAGTCAGCTTAGAAACAAATATACCTGTATTGTCGGTATCGCTGACGCCGCATCAGTATCAAGAAACGTCACATCACGACGAAATTTACAAGACGCATTTCGTTCAAAAGGGCCGCGAAGCGGCGAATGCTGCACTGTCCATTGTCGCAACGCGAGCGCAAATTTCATAACCGGTAGCTTCACAAACTTACTGGGAAAAAGATGCAACTTCTTGAAACGAGAATGCAATGTTTACTGGAATTGTTGAATGCGAAACGACGGTTGCGTTATTCGAACAAGTTGGCGGCGTTGCCAAACTTGTACTTAACCGCCCTAAAGTAGAATTGAACAACGCCTCTATTGGGCAAAGTTTCAGCATCGATGGGGTCTGCCTGTCACTAACCGACTACACCGACACTCAAATGTCGTTCGATTTGATCCGAAGTACTTTGGAAAAAAGCACTTTGGGTCAATTGCAAGCTGGTGTTCTGGTTAACTTTGAACAAAGTGCACAAATCGGAGATCGCAATGGCGGGCATGAATTATCCGGCCACGTAGATTGTTCGGCGCGGGTTTGTGACATTTTGCGTTCCGGCACATCTGCTGAGTATATATTTGAGCCACCTTGCGAGATGATGCGCTACATTTTCCCCCAAGGTTTTGTGGCTGTGAATGGCGTGAGTTTGACCATTAGCAGTATTGATAAACGCGACGGAAAGTTTTCCGTTTGGATCATTCCGGAAACATCGCGCATTACAAATATTGGCAATTTGTCAGTCGACGGGGCAGTTAATATCGAATTCGAGCGCAAAACTCAGGTCATTGTCGATACGATACACAGCGCTGTTGAGCAATATATGACTGCTGAAAATATGGGGCGCATTATCAGTCAGCTTGATGTAGGGAGGCAAAAATGACAGCAACTATTAGACAGATCGTTGGCGTGCCATTACCTGCAGGAAGGTGTGATTTTGTATCTTTCACCGGACTAGCGGATATGGGCGAACATATTGCGTTAGCGTATGGCGACTGGAATAAAAATACGACGCCACTGGTGCGATTGCATAGCGAGTGTCTAACCGGGGACATTTTTGGTTCGCTTAAATGCGATTGCGGTCCGCAGCTGGAAGAAGCAAAAAGTAAATGTCGTGCTGATTGCGGGATAATTTTGTATCTCCGTCAAGAAGGACGCGGCATCGGCCTCTACAATAAACTGGACGCATACGCGAAACAGGAAGCTGGAGCAGACACATACGAAGCAAACCATTTGATAGGTCAGCCCGCCGAAGCGCGTGATTTTTCTGTTGCCGCCCAAATGTTGCTGGCGTTAGGTAAACCAACAATCCGCCTATTGAGCAATAATCCCGACAAGAAAAATCAACTTGAAAAACACGGCATTATCGTAACGCAGCAAGTCAAGACTGGTGTGTTTCCGAATGCGCACAATCAAGAATATTTGTCGAGTAAACAGGCACATGGGCACCAACTGAATGTGCTAGCGCCTCAACCAGAAAAAGCTGGTAACTTTGATCGGTAAAGCCCCCTCAACAATAGATATTCGAACCGCAATGAAACATGCGATTGCACTCGCGCAAGAGACAGTCGGGCGCACTGCCCCCAATCCGCCAGTTGCAGCAATCGCGTTAGATGTAAATGGAAAGATTTTGGCAGAGGCCGTTCATGAGGAGGCCGGCCTACCTCACGCTGAAGCAGCTTTGCTCGCAAAATGTCGTCAGCAAGCCTCCCTTGCACAAGTGCACACCATAGTTTGCACACTTGAACCATGCTCGCATCACGGACGAACTCCACCGTGTTCCGACGCATTGATTGAGGCAGGTATAAAACAAGTTGTTTACGGCAGCAGCGACCCAAACAAAATAGCGACAGGTGGGCATCAGCGGATGCAAACAGCTGGGATACAAGTTGTTAGTGGCGTTGAAAAAGCAGACTGCGACGAACTATTGGCGCCGTTCGCCAAATACGTCATCACAGGGCTGCCGTTTGTCGTGGTCAAACGCGCGTGGCGTCTAGATGGTTTTGGCAAGGAGACCATGTTGCCTCCTGCTGATGCCAAAACTTTTACGGATATCTCAAGCCTCACTTTTGCGCATGAGTTGCGACGCAGTTGCGATGGCATTCTTACAGGCAGCGGCACAGTGCTCGCGGATGATCCCACTTTTACAGTTCGGCATGTTTCAGATCATGGCAAATTTGCAAATGCATCATCCAAACGGCATTTAGTTGTGTTTGATCGCCGGAACCGTATTTCTGAGGTTTGGAAGTGCAAAACACAACAACAATTTCATCTGCATTTATCTCAACAAACCCACGAAACACCAAATACAGCCCTACAGAAATTAGCCAGCTTGGGGTGCATCAAGATTTTAGTCGAGGCAGGCCCGGCCCTAAGCCAAAGTGTTCTTGAATCGGAGCTTTGGGACGTCTGCGTTGACATCCATCAATCAAACGCAGGTGACCGAATTGATATAAAACGCAAATCTATCATCAATTAGTTGGCTAACGATTCCGGAAAAACTTAGGCATGTCATCAAAGATATGTTTTTGGCAAAAATGCGGTCCAACTTCCGCTTCCCGCCCACTTGAGACTCGTCACGAACTTTTATGCATAGTCACTTAGTCCGCCAACCTGCCATCCGATGAAATTTTCCTAATGACTGCAAGGAGCCCGAAGTACCGGATGCTGCAAGTTGTTCAAATGTGTGCTATGGAGTGACGCACAGTGACACATGATGCTAATTTCTGAGGCTGGACCTATGGATTTGAGGAACCGCATTGCCATCGACGCACCGCCACACATCATTTGGCCACTGATTACTAAACTTGATCAGATCAAACGATGGAACCAATCCATCGTAAGTTCTGAGGCTGTTTCGGCTGGATCGGTTCAAGAGGGCTTTCGGTCCCGTCTGATGCTCAAGGAAGGCAGTAGAGAGGTCGAATACGAAGAAGAGATTTTGGTCTTTGAACCTCCCAGTACGGTTGAAGTTCAAATGTCCGGAGGAAGTCTCGGGAAAACCCCAATGGTCGTTCGATATGATCTTAGTTCGGAGGGCGATAAGACATCCCTGGAACAGAGATGCACTTGGACACCTGGCGGTTTGATGTTGCGGTTAATGGCCGGAATAATCTCGCAGTCATCAGCAAGAGCTTTGGACGAAAATCTTGTTCAGATCAAAAGCGTCGCAGAGGCTGATGTAAGGGGTGCAACAGATGCAAACTAACGCGGTAGATGAATTTGTTAAAAATATCGAAAACAAGAAAAGACGCTCCGATGCTGAAACGTTGATCGGGATTTTGACGCGCATCACCAAGCACGAACCCAAGATATGGGGCGATTCAATGATTGGTTTTGATCAATATCACTATGCCTACGACAGTGGCCGAGAAAGTGATAGTTTTCTTGCCGGGTTTTCGCCGCGCAAGCAGCATACCGTGATCTACATTACAAATGGCTGCAAAGAGTATCCATCGCTTCTGGAGCGCCTTGGAAAACACAAGTCGAGCGTTTCGTGTCTCTACGTCAACAAACTTGATGATGTGAATATAGATGTATTAGAAGAACTTTTGAGCAAGTCCTACTCCGATATGAAGTTGAAAGACCACAGCGCACCGACACGCGCCTAGTAGGTTCAGAAAACTCTAAATCATTCGCACCGGTTTCGACACCGTGGTGATTGATTTTCCGATAGCTGCCATTAGTGCAACAACAGCGAAAGCTCAGTTTGTCCGCAGTGCGGATATTCGACACAAATCCGGGTCGATCCCGGTTAGTGTGTCGAAACCGCGTACAGCTTTATCGAGCTGGCGCAATTGTCAGTTTGACACCAAGCGCTGACAACACCTTTTGAACGGTTTCATAGCGAAGCTTTGACCCGGAGCGTAGCGCCTTATAAAGACTTTCCCGGCCTAGACCTGTCTGTTCGGCAATTTCACTCATGCCGCGCGCCTTCGCAATGTCGCCAAGCGCCGCAATGAATACGTCAGGATTGTCGTCCTCAACCGCCGCTGCCAAATATTCGGCAATCATGCTTTCGCTATCCAGATAGTCGGAGGCATCAAACTTCTCAAATTGTGTCATGACCAGTCCTTTTTCTGCTCTGCCATCATCTCAATCGCTAACTTAATGTCTCGCTTCTGCGACCTCTTATCGCCACCAATCAACAATAAATAGACGATTTCGCCACGCCGCGAATAGTAGACCCTGTATCCCGACCCATAATGAATCCGCATTTCCGAAACGCCCTGACCAACCGGCTTGCAATCGCCAAAATTTCCCATTTCAGCGGCACGGATACGAGTCAATATGCGTGCCCGGGCACGCTCATCCTTCAAGGCTCTAAGCCATTGATCAAACTTGGCCGATCTCAATATCTGATTCATAAGTTACTGTATCCAATTAGATACAGATTGTCAAACCAAAACTGGCCGCACCCGAAAAGGTACGGCCAGTTGTCAATTGATGATCGGCTCTACTCAGCCGCTATCGGAAAATATTCCAGAACTTTGACCTCCGGTTTCTCAGTTTCGGGTGTCGCAATGGTCACGGGTTCGGGCAACCAATTTATATTTGCAACGGCCTTTTCTGCCGCCTTGGCTGCATCGGCCTTTTTCTTAGCCGCTTTCACTTCCAACGGCACCTTGCCTAGAGCGGCTATCATATCATCCTCAATCTGATGACGACTAATCCGGCTAAAGTAAGTGTCGGCGGTCAGCTTGAACCATTTGGTCATGTCCGCATTAAGACAATTTGCCAGTGTGTCGGCATGTTCAAAAGCCAAACGGCGGTCATGGGAATGCTTGGTTTCAACCGCATTAAGAGAAGCACCAGCACAATAGGCCAACATCTCAAGCAATTGTTCCTTGTTCTGATCCAAACACCAATCCCACAAATCGGCGGGGTCTTCTGGTAGCTTGTCCTGAACAATGCACGTAATGGCGTCAAACTCTGTCACGCCAAGGCATGACGTGCTGTCCTTCATGCTGCTTTCCACATGATAGTGGCTTGCGGAAATCTCCAAGGCGCTTTTGACACTGGTGTAGCTAATGGGATGTACCGGCTGCTTCCCCCGATGGGTTAACCTGTGAGGGTTACCTCATAAATTAGGAGAAGCAGAT